>CAZHFA010000074.1:0-7174 GCA_964531865.1 uncultured Bdellovibrionales bacterium | reverse complement strand
TCCGGAGATGACTAAATTCGTTCCATTTGGAGCTCTTTTAAAGTATCGATCTTCCAATGTGTGAAGACCTAAGCTACTTAAGAAGTCATTAACTTGCTTTATAAGTTCTTGAGACTCAGCTTCTCCTTTTTTTTGACCTCTTTTAGCTAAAAAATTCTCGAAATTGTTCTCGACGGCATTGATGTTCTCAGCCATGATTTGCTTCTACCTTTCTTCTTTTTAAAACCTTGTTTTAAACCTAATTTATCCTTTTGGATGCAAAGTTTATACAATATTGCTAAAGCGAAGTCAAAAATTTTTTATAACCCAGAAAGAATTAAAGATAATGCTGTTTGTTGGGAATTTAGCTTTGATATTAAAGACTCTAAGTTTGCGTATTTTGTAGTTAAACGTTCTTCATATTTTGAAAGATAACTTTTATAGGAGCTTATTTTATTATTTGCAGTTTTTATACGATTTGAAAAATTTGTGATTCCTTGATCAATAAGTCCATTATATCTAGTAAACTTAGCAATTGTACCATCAACTGCTCCAAACTCATCTCCTAAACTTGTTAGTAACTTTTCTACAGAAGAGCTATCTTTGTTTAATGCTTCTTCAAAAGTATTGGTGTCAAAATTTAATGTTCCATCTCTTTTTGTTGTGATTCCCATTTCAGCTAATATGTTGACACTTCCCCCAGAAGTTCTAGTGCCTCTTAAAGATTCTTTTATTTTACTTAAAATATTTTCATCTAATGATGTGTTAGATAAAGAACCATAAGTAATCTTAAGATCATCTCCATCAGTTTCTGTTGATATAGCATCATTTTCTTTTATATATGAAACCACATCATTAAACGCATCTACAAAATTTTGAACTTTTTCTGCAGTATCTTCCGTGCTAATTGTTGTTGCTAAATTTGCTGTTCCTGTTGAGCTTAGTTTTAACGTTAATCCAGGAATTAAGTCGGAAATTGTATTTGAAGATCTTTGAATGTTATCT
Organism: uncultured Bdellovibrionales bacterium; assembly: GCA_964531865.1. Classification (GTDB taxonomy): domain Bacteria; phylum Bdellovibrionota_C; class UBA2361; order UBA2361; family CAKMMH01; genus CAZHFA01. The sequence continues at coordinate 6,190 of CAZHFA010000074.1, read as the reverse complement.
GCTAATCCTGCAATACTTAAGTTTGCATCTTGTGCTTGAGATAATGTTCCTACTACCGGATCTAAAGAAGCATTTGCGTTAGTTATGCTCTCTCCAACCTCTATTAAAATAGTCCCTTCTTGAGTCCCAGAATTGTTGCTATTTATCATTAAGGCATATTGAGGTGTTGAGCTACTTCCTACATTTATAAGGGAAGCTTTTGCATTGCTACTATTACTATTAAATTGCTCTACAAAACTTTCAACAGTTGTTGAATTATTAACTGTAATACTTGTGGTTTTATCGCCAACTGTAATATTTATAGTGTCACTTCCTGTCATATCACTTGCAAGTAGGCTAGAATTTGATAAAAAACGGGAAGAAAAAGAAAAACTTCCTGCTTTTGCAAGTTGGTTTACAGCGATTTCATAATTTCCAGTATTTGCTAAGTTTGATGATGATACAGTTGCTACACTTTCATCTGATGAGGTTGCATTTTTTGATAATGCTCCTCCTGAAATTATCCTAAACTCTTCAGAAGTACTTTTTAATTTAGCAAGTAACCCTTTTAGTGTATCTAAACTATCTTGAGTGTCTTCATATTTTGATACTTTTTCTTCTAGCGGTTTAATCTTTGCCGATCTTTGCTGAGATATAAGAGATTCTATGAGTGATGCAGAATCAATCCCTGATGCTAATCCTGAAAAAGTTACAGTAGACATAAGTTTTTACTCCTTGTTTGCCTTTTAAATTTTCTATTGTCTAAGAATATCGGCAAAAAAAGTAAAAACTTTAATTTTTAGCTAACAATAAAAAAGGTATCAAATGAAAATGATACCTTTTTATGAAGAAATTGTTTGTGTGTGTGATAGATTATATTTTAATGTTGTCCTTGAATGATTGCATCAAGTGTTTTTAATAAATTATCATATAACGGTGAAATATCATTAGAATTAATGGAAAAAATTTTTAATAATTTAGTTTCCATTTCTATTGAGTTTATCGTATATAAGTCTTTTTCTTGTACCATTGCTTTTTCCTCCTTGGATGATGTTTACCTTGTTGTAACTTAGGCTATCGGGTACAAATAAGATATCTTTCTATTTTGGAGCTTTTTTTTTATACTCTATTTTAATTTATTGAAATTTATTATGAAAAAAATAAATAAACAAATATATATTTCTCTTTGGTAAGGTTATGAAAAAACTTTTTTTGATTATTGTTGTATTTTTTGAGGGATGTTCTTTTCTTTCGTCTTCTTATCAAGAATCCGAAAAAGAATATTGGAACTTGTTTTATCAGAATAATAATAAAATTATTTTAAACCAAAATGAAATAAAAAAATTTAATCAGCTAATGCTAGAAGCAAATAAAGTACTAATTGATTTTAAAAAATTGCCTATATATATAGAAAAAAATAAGAATAAAAAATTTGGTATTGCAATTTTAAAAGGAAATGTTAGAGCTAAACCAACAGATACTCCGGAATTTGAAGATGAAAATGATACTCATTTTGATATGGTTCAATATAAGGAATTAAAATTTGGAGAGCCAATTATATTATTAAAAAGTAAGGGAGAATGGGATTTAGTTGCAACTTATAATGTTCAAGGATGGGTAAAACGAAAAAACATTGCTTTTTTTACTAGCTATAAAGAATTTTTAAAATATGTTTATGATAAAAATATAGTTGTAGTGACAGAAAAAAATATAGAATTAAAAAAACAAACCTTAGATATGGGAGTTAGGTTAGGATTATTAGAAGAAAATAAAAAATATGTTACTGTAAAATTCCCAGTAAAAGATTATAAAGATGATGTCTATTTTGTGAAAACTAATATTGCAAAGAGTAAAATTCATGTAGGGTTTTTGTCATATACAAAACATAATTTTGTAAAACAAGTTCTTAAATATTTAGGTACTCCATATGGTTGGGGAGGGCTTTATAATGGAATAGATTGTAGTGGTTTAGTGTTAAATGTATATAGTGTCTTTGGTTTTGAATTTCCAAGAAACTCTTTTCAACAGCAAAATGTTGCTAAAAAAGCAATTGTCATTACAAATCGAACACAATTAAAGAAAGAATTAAATAATAAAAAAACGGGAGGATTACTTTTTTTCCCAGGGCATATAATGATATATTTAGGTAATAAAGATAATGAGAATTATATTATTCATTCTGTAGCATCATATAGTGATGATGGGGAAAAAGAAGAAATCATGAAGGTAATAATATCTGATTTAAATCTTATAAGAAAAACGGGAAAGCCTTATAAAGATGAAATTGCAAGTTTTACTTTTATTGGTAAATAATTTTTGTATGATTAAAAATAAAAAGGAGTTATTTATGCGCATAGTTATTTTAGGAGCCCCAGGGGCGGGAAAAGGAACACAGGCTAAATTTATCACGGGAAAAAGTGGTATTGCTCATATTTCTACAGGAGATATATTGCGTAACGCAATTAAAGATAATACAGAACTAGGGAAAAAAGCAAAAGGATTTATGGATAACGGAGAACTTGTCCCTGATTCATTGATGATTGATCTTATAAAAGAAAGATTACAAAAAGAGGATTGTAAAACAGGATTTTTATTAGATGGGTTTCCAAGAACAGTAAAGCAAGCTAAGGAGCTTGATAATTTATTGTCAGAACTTAATTTAGATTTAACTCATATCTTAGAAATTGATGTTCCTGAGAGCATACTATTAGAAAGAATTTTAAATCGTGCAAAAGAAGGTTCTGGAAGATCAGATGATAATGAAGATGTTGTAAAAAATAGATTAAAAGTTTATAAAGAACAAACTTTGCCAGTAAGTAATTACTATAAAGGAAAAGGAGTCCTTGTTACAATTCCAGCAGGCAAATCTTCAATAGAGGAAGTTGCTTGTATGATATCAAAGGTTTTGGCTTAAACTTTGTAGCGATAAATTGAAGAAAATTATCAAGCACAGTATTGTCTCTGTTCTTACTTGATAATTTTCTTTGATTTATCATCCACAATCGTTATCTAAAATCTTAGACTAAAAAAAACACTTGTGGCGACAAGTAGCAAAAATTTGTGAAACTTTTTGATAATGTATAATAAAAATTGATCGGTGAATTAGGTATTATTTACCTTTTTTTAATACCCCAAACTCTAAAAAGCGATTAAATTTCTCGACTTGATATTCTGATTTTTTTATTTTGTAATTATCAATTTTTTTAAATAAATCCTCATCATTTTGCCAAAGATAGATATACTTAGGAAGTTGATAGTTATCTTTATTAAAATCTAAAATATTGATATCTGGTTTTAAGTTTCTTATATAAAAAATTGTAGGATACATTCTAGATTCTAAAACTGTGAGATCTGAAATATTTAAGTTATATAATGTGTCATGCACAAAATGTTCAGAAGATATCTTCTTTGTAGCTGGATTTAATAAAATTAGTTTTGTAAATGAAAAAAATAAAATAAGTATAAGAGAAAAGCGTAAAAAATAATTTTTATACTCTTTAAATAAAAATAAAATAAGAACAGTGGCAATAATTGGGAACAAAGTATAAATGCCATTAAAAATATTTAATGATTCAGCATTTATTAAAGATGTATAAAATAAAATTTTTTGCCCCTCATGAATTGAAGATAAAAATGAAGTATTTATTAAATTAAATTTTAATAAAAAAACAATTCCCCATGAAAACACCAAAAGACAAGAAAAAGGAAAAACTATTTTTTTTATTAATTGTGGAAAGGTATTTTCTATTTGATATAAAAATGTTGCGATAACCGTTGCCATCATAGGGTAAATCGGTAAAAGATATACACCTCTTTTCCCTTCAGGAATCATAAAGAAAACTAAACAAAATAAAATAGAAATAATACACCAACCTAAAAATTGTTTTTCATCATTGTCTTTTATGAAAGAAAACTTAAGTGTAAAAATTTTCTTTATGTTTATTAAAAAAAACAAACTCCAAGGAATACATCCAACAATAAATGTTAATAAAAAATAAAAAATATTTGTAGCATGGGGATCTTTTCCTGATTCGATATTGTCAAAGAATCTTCCAAAGTTTTCAGTAAATGCAATATTTAAAAAATTTCTAGATTCATCGTGAATCTGGAAGAAAAACCAACATACCCATGCAATTAGTGATAAACAACTTATGAAAATCATATAAAAAATATTATTTGTAGAAAAATTTTTTAAATAAAAAGAAGAACAGAATGCAATTCCCATCGGAATAATCACGCCTATAGGGCCTTTTGTTAATACTCCTAAACTTAGAAATATAATGCTAGTAAAAAGGTATATTTTTTTATCATGTTTTAACCAATTAAAAAGTAAAATTGAGGATAATGTTGTAAACATTGTTAAAGTCATATCAATTCTTGCTAATGATGAATGCCTATACCATTCTGGAGCTGTAAGAAGAATAAAAAATGTCAGTATTGCTTTTTCTTTTCCAATTTTTTTGTATATAAAAATAAACCACACAAGCATCGTAATTGTTGCTGATAGTACTGATGGAATTCTAGAAGTTGCTTCAGTTACTTTTCCATAAATTTTTGATATTAATAATATTCCCCAATGAAATAGAGGAGGTTTGGTCGCAAGGTCATTATTATACCTTATTGAATCTAATAAATCTCCCCTTATAAACATAGTTTGAGCGACTAATGCTTCTCGTGATTCTCCAGTGGAAACAAATGCGTTACTAATACCTATTGAAAATACAGTAATCGTAATTATTGTTAGTATTATAATAATTTTTTTCATAAAAATTTTTATATCATATTTACATATATAATAAAATATAAGTGGAATGTGCAATTTTAAATTTTAGAAAAATTAAATGTTTTATAAAACTGTGTTTCTTGCCTTTAATGAAAATTTTGTATTTCATCTAAGATGAAAAAGGATTGCGTAATTGTTCTTTGATGTTTATTATTTGTATGTTAATAGTGATTTGCTACCAAGTTGTTTTATGGGGGATGTTGTATGGCAAAAGAAAAAATATTGACAGCAATAGATGTCGGTTCGTATGAAGTGAAAGTAGCAATAGGGGTGCCTCAAGAGGATGGTGAGGTGGAAATTATTGGTGTTGGTTGTTGTCCTTCAAAGGGAATAAAAAGAGGAGTTGTCATAAATATAAATGATACTCTAAAGTCTATTTCTCAGGCAGTGTCTGACGCAGAGGAGATGGCAGGTGTAAAAGTTTCTAGTGTTTATGCTTCAATTTCTGGGGCACATATAGAAGGTTTTTCAAGCAATGGCGTTGTTGCAGTTCGTGGAACAGAAATCGATAAAAAGGATATTCAGAATGTAGTTTCTGCTTGTAAGGCAGTAAAAATTGATTCTAGTAGAGAGCTTTTACATACATTACCACAAGAATATATTGTTGATGGCGTTGAAGGAATTCGGGATCCTATCGGAATTTCTGGCGTAAGATTAGAGGCAAGGGTTTATATAGTTACATCTGGCCTTGCAAGTTCAAAGAATATCGTAAAATGTATAAATCAAAACGGTTTTCAAGTAGATGATTTAATAGTGTCCGCAGTTTCTTCTTCTGCTTCTGTATTAAGGGATGATGAAAAAGAATTAGGAGTTTTACTTTTGGATATTGGAGCAGGGACAACGGATGTTATGGTTTATAAAGATGGAGCCACTCAATATGTAAGCGTCCTTCCTTTTGGGGGAAATAATATAACCTCTGACTTAGCTAGTGCATTAAAGGCACCAATTGCTGTATCGGAATCGATTAAGAAATCATATTCATTAAATTCAGGAAGTTTTTCAAAAAAGACGATTGATGTAAGTCTAGTCGGAGGAACTGGAAGAGCAGAAGTTTCAACAAAATTTATTTCTGAAATTATAGAAGGAAGAGTGAAAGAAATATTTAAAATGATAAGCGAGAGTGTTAAAGCTTCTTGTAATTTCCAAATTTCAGGTGTTGTTCTTTGTGGGGGGACTGCTAATTTAAGAGGAATAGATATTTTTGCTGAAGATGTGTTTAAATGTCCTGTACGAATAGCAGAGGTTGTTGCAATTAGTGGCTTGGCGGATTTAATAAAAGATCCTCAGTATGCGACAGTTAGTGGGCTTTTAAAATTAGCAAATCTTGATTCGTCTTATTCTTTACAAGAACCAGTGAAGACTTATGGTCCAATGAAAATATTAAAAAAAATTGGCAACTGGTTTTGTGAAAATTTTTAAATATAAAAA
>CAZHFA010000073.1:7067-7284 GCA_964531865.1 uncultured Bdellovibrionales bacterium | reverse complement strand
AATAGGTGCTGCCGCGGGACCTAAAATTTGTATTGATAACTTATAACGTTCTATACATTTTATAATAATTTCACGAACCATAGTAATGTCTTTTAAAGCAATATTTGTATCAATATTTGAAACTAAAATTCTTGATAAAAAACTAAATGGTGGGTAAAACATTTCATTTCGAAGCTTTAATTCCGCATTTGCAAAAACATTATAATTTGCATTAACA
>CAZHFA010000073.1:0-7057 GCA_964531865.1 uncultured Bdellovibrionales bacterium | reverse complement strand
TGGATTTCTTGTCTGCAAAACTACTCTTCCTGCAATATCGCCCCTTCCTGCACGTCCTGAAACTTGTGTAAATAACTGAAATGCTCTTTCTGTAGCACGAAAATCTGGGAAATATAAACTTACATCACAATCTACGACAGCAACTAAACTAACATTTGGAATATCGTGCCCTTTTGCAATCATTTGAGTTCCAACTAAAATATTTATTTTATTCTCCCTCACATTTTGCAAAATATTTTCATATTTTTTTAACGTACTAACAGAATCTCTATCAAGCCTTCCAACTGAAAAAGATGGAAATAATTCTTTTAACTCATCATATACTTTTTCAGTTCCAGCCCCTTTTTGAATTAAAGCTCCATGTTGACCATTTGCTTTACACTGGGGACATTCATCTAAGAGTGGAATCGCATAATCACACTGGTGACATATTAAAATATTTCTATTTTGATGATACGTCATAGAAATACTACAGTGAGGACATGTAATGGTAGTTCCACAAGTATCACATTGTAAAAAACTTGCAAACCCTCTCTTATTATACAACACAAATGCTTGCTCCCCTTTTTCTACAGTTTCTTTTATAGCATCATATAACTGTGGACTAACATTTGAAGAGATCATCTCTTTCTTTTTTATTTTATTTAAATTAACAACTTCAAAATTTAATTTTTGATGATTTGAAAAACGTCGATTCAAACTTAATTTTCTATACTTCTTCTTTATCGCATTGTAATAAGTTTCAAGTGACGGAGTAGCTGACCCCAACACGATAGGACAATTTGAAAATTTTGCTCTAATAATAGCAATATCTCTTCCATTATATCTAAAGGAATCATTCTGTTTAAACGAAGAATCATGCTCTTCATCTACAATAACTATGCCTAAATTATCAAGGGGCGCAAATACTGCAGAACGGGCACCAATTACAAAATTACATCTTCCATCAATCAATGCTTGCCACGCAGAAGATCTATTTAATGGGGAAATAGCACTATGAAGCATGGCTATATTTTCTCCGAGACGCATTTTAAATCTATCTAAAAGTTGTGGAGTAAGCGATATTTCAGGCACTATCAGCATAGCTTGTCGATTATTTTTTAACGCTTTTTTTATAAGCTCTATATAAACTTCTGTCTTTCCACTACCAGTCACACCATGTAAAAGATAAGTATTAAAAATTTTATTCTCTATATCATGATCTATAATTTTTACCGTATTCTCTTGCTCTTTAGATAGCGAAACATCTTTATTGTATGAAGATTTAATTTTTAACGGTTCTATATACGAGCTAACTATTTTTTCTTCTTTTATTTCTATAAAATTTTTTTCAGCTAATTTCTTAATAATTTCTGAAACATTTTTAAAATCTTTTAATAAGATGTCATAATCTAATTCATCAGAATTTTCTTTAATTTTTGTTAAAATTTCTAATTGTTTTTTTCCTCTTATACAAGAAAAATCATCTAAAATTAAAACAACTTTCTTTTTATTTCTTTCATTTACATATTTTACAAGTGCAGTATCAATAACTCTTGAAAGGCTAATATTGTAGTAAGTAGAAAGCCATTTAAAAAACTTAAGTAATGAATCATTAAAAATTTGTTTTCCTTCAAAACTAATATTTAAAATTTCTTTTATTTCGTACGGCTTTTTCTCATCACTATCTTCTAAAATAAGATCGCTAATGCCAACTACATAACCTCTAGCCTTACGTTTTCCCAAAGGAACAGAAACTTCAAGACCTGTTTTTATAAATTCCTCCAAATTCTTAGGAACTTTATATGACAATACGCCATCTAATGGGAAAATTGATACATCTATAATCATAAAACACTGTTTATTTTAAAAATTTTTGATTCTTTTTTTATTAAGTTGAATCGTAATGTAGGAATCTTTTTTTGTAAATATTACGAAAACATATTTATAAAAAATTATATGGAATATTTATGGCACCACAAGCAATTTTAAATTTATTTAAGAAAGATGAGCCACTCTTATATATGGATATAGGGGCAAGTGGAATACGTATACTAGAATCAACTTTAGTTGATGACTATATTGAAGTTTCAAAATTTGCATATTCATCTTTTGAAGAAGATGTTTTTAAAAATAATATCATTGTAAAGCCAGAAAATGTTGCAGAAAAAATAAAAGAATTACTTCAAAGCGAAAAAATATTCTCTAACAATATTGTAACAGCAGTTCCAGGCTCTTCTGCATTTTCTAAAAAAATATCCCTTCCTAAAATGGATAAGCTTGAAGATCTTGATTCAAATATTAGATTTGAATCAAACTCACTAATTCCGCATGGATTAGATGGTGTCTATTTTGATTATGCACTATTAAAAAGCCCAGAAAAAAGTGAAAACGTTTTTATTACCGCAGTGAAAAAAGACATCGTTGAATCTATACAAAACACATTATCACTTGCAAACTTAAATTTAAAAATTTTAGATATTGATTATTTAGCATTATTAAATTTATTTGAATTTAGTTACCCAGAACTTTTTTCAAAAACCATAGCCTTAGTAGACATTGGAGGAAGATATTCCACAATAAACATTTGTTCAGAAGGAGAAATGTCATTTTCAGCAAATATTCCAATGGGGGGAAGACTAATAGCAGAAGATTTAAGCAATAGCTTAAAAATAAAAATTTCTGAAAGCGATTTTTGTGATATAAAATCTTTCTCTTCATCAAGTGATTTACTAGAAGAATCATTAAAAATTCAGATTGAAAAGATAGCCGGAGATTTAAAAAAACAACTAGAATATTACTGGGAAAGTGGAACTTCAAACTCCATTGAAAAAATTTTTATTACAGGAGGAGGGGCTAACTGGGAAAATATAAATCAAATTTTTTCAAATAAATTTAACACTGATTGTGAAACATTTAATCCATTAAAAAAAGTAAAGATAGATGAAACTTTAGATGAAAAAAATATACAGCTAAGAAGTCAACAAATGTCTGTTTTACTGGGACTTTCATTAAGAAAAGTCGGAGATAGTAAAAAAAGGTATGGTTTTAAATGATAAAGATTAATTTACTTGGAAGCCAAGTAGAACAAAACCCAAATGTTTTATACTTAATGACCATATGGACAAGTAGTCTAGTTATATTTTTTATCTCATGTCTTTTTTATAAATACATTTTAAGTACCAGTATTCAAGAATTAGAAGATATAAGTGCAAAATTAAAAACAGAGATTGCCTTATTAGAAGAAAAAACAAAAGAAGTAAAAGATATTGATGAGATAAAACAAGATTTAAATAATAAATTATCAATAATAGCCATTTTAAAGAGAAATAAACTAGGACCTGTAAAAGTATTAGACAATTTAAATTTATCTCTTCCAAACAAAATGTGGCTTGAGAGTATAGAAGAAGCTCAAGGTATTCTTACAATAAAAGGTAAATCATTAGATGATCAGAGTTTAAGTTTATTTATGAGATCATTAGAATCTTCTGAATATTTCAACAGTGTTGATCTAACGTATTCAAGACAATTTATAGAAGAAGGAATAAAAATAAAGGATTTTGAAATAAAATCAAAAATACATTATGCACCTAAAAAAATTGATGAAATGCATATACAAAAATTGGATGGTGTAAAATGAAAAAATTTTTTGAAAACATTTTAGCACGTTCCACAATACAAATAATTGCTATAATTGCATCATCATTTATAATTCCATTTCTACTTTTTTGGCAATATTTTTTAAAAAGTGATCTTACAAAAAAAGAACAGTTATCTGAAAATATTGATATACAAAAATCTAAAGTTTTATATCAATCAAAATTAGCTAATAATTTACCGAAAGCTAAAAAGGAGCAAAAAGAATTAGCATCAAAGTTAATGATTGCCCTATCAGAACTTCCAGACTCAAAAGAGATTCCAGAGCTATTATCCTCTATTTCTAGACTTGCAAAACAATCAGGACTAGAAATAGAACTTTTTCAACCCACAGGAGAAGAGTTAAATGGATTTTATGCAAAAGTACCAGTAAAAATTATAGCAAAAGGAAGTTTTCATCAGGTTGTAAAATTTTTTGAACAAGTCGGAAAATTAACAAGAATTGTGAATATCAGCTCCATAAAGATGTACCAACCAGAAATAATAGAAAATAGAATGCTAATTACAACAGATTGTACTGCGACAACATTTAGATTTTTAGAAGAATCAGAACGAATTAAAGTTGATAAAGAAAAAGAAAATAAAAAAAGAAGAAAACGATAAAAATTATATAATTTAGCATTCTGCATTATCCTTTAGCTTTACCATATGTATTTTCTTATATTATTATTGAAGTTTTTTATTCTTTCTTCTTGAAAAATTATATTTTTACGTATAGGATTCAAAAAAAGGGTAGAGCTTAAAAAGGTTAAACATTCTAAACAGAAAGGAGGAACTAGATATTATGAATTTTATGAAAAAGGTAATATGTTTTAGTCCACTTCATGTTGGAGGATGCTACAATGTCAACAAACGAACAGGATAATGGTTGGCTAACAGAGGAACAAGGCAACGAATGGTATTGTAAAGACTACGATGACTTTGTACCTCTTGGAAAAAGATGCCCGTTATGTAACGCATCTGAAGAAGACACAGCTGGTGATTTTTATCACAATGACGACATCATAGAGTTAAGTGATGATGATGTTTTTACAGAGGTAACTAAAGATCATATTATAGGAGATGTTATAGACCCCGAAGACAATATCGACGATCTTGGTTTTTAGATTCTTAGGAAGCATTTTCACAAACGCTTCCTATTTTAGGTTATATAAAGCTCTATCTTTTTATAAATTTCCTAAATTAATCCATTCCCAATAGAAAAAGTGTTTTAATTTTTATCATAAAAAAAGAGACTTAAGCTTAAATAAAACTCATTTAATGCCTATTTTAGAGCTTTATTCCATTCCTTCACCTCTGGCAAACTCAATATTTTTGTTGTGTCACCATCGATAGTAATCTTTTCAATTTTATCACCTTGAGCAATTTTATTTACCACATCTTGTCCTTCTGTCACATATCCAAAAACTGAGTGATGTCCATCTAGCCAAGGAGTTGGAACATGAGTTATAAAAAATTGACTACCATTTGTATTTGGTCCTGCATTTGCCATTGATAATGTACCTGCCCTGTCGTGCTTTAATGTGGAATCAAACTCATCTTTAAAACGATATTTTGGGCCTCCCCTTCCTGTTCCCTCAGGATCTCCTCCTTGAATCATAAAATCCGCAATTACTCTATGAAAAGTAAGGCCATCATAAAACCCTTTTTTAGAAAGATTTACAAAATTTGCTACCGTTACAGGAGTTTTGTCAGGAGTAAGTTTTATTTTTATCATTCCCTTATTTGTTTTTATATTTGCAATTAAATCTTGAGATGATGCAGATGAGTCCATAGTAAAAATTCCTAAAAAAAATACACACAATAATAATCTGAAAAATTTCATAAAATTTCCTATTCAAAAAATACTATAATAAATTTATTATAAAAGAGACTACTCAACAAGATGAAAATAATGTAATATTTTCATCATGGAAAAATCAACCATTTGGATTTTTTGTTTATAATAAAAAAGGATGAATTATGAAAAAAACAATTTTTAAAATGACAGCAATTGCTCTTTTGCTAAGTCTTGGAGCTTGCTTAGGGCAATCAGATGCGGATCTTCAAACTAAAATGAAAAGTTACATAGAAAGTGAAGAAGGAAGAAATGTAATTGGAAATTCTGTTGAAGAGTATTTCAAGAAGAAGCAAGAAGAAATGAGAGCAAAACAAGAAAGAGCTGACGGACAAGATTTGGAAGAGCAATTTAAGAATCCTGTAAAGATTGAAGCTGGAAATAGCCCTGTAAAAGGACCAAAGGATGCAAAAATTACAATTATTGAATTTTCAGATTTTCAATGTCCATTTTGTAAACGTGGAAAAGATACAATGGATCAAATTTTGAAGGCTTATCCAAAAGATGTAAAACTTGTATTCAAACACTTGCCTTTAGAGTTTCACAAGCAAGCAAAGCCAGCAGCTATTGCTACTTTAGCAGCAGGAAAACAAGGAAAATTTTGGGAAATGCATGATATCTTTTTTGACAACCAACAAAGCCTAAACGAAGAATTTATCATGACTACTGCACAAAAACTTGGATTAAACATGGACAAATTTAAAGCAGACATGGCTTCTGATGAAATTGCAAAGCAAGTAAAAGATGATTCTGAATTGGCAAGAAAAAATGGTATTTCTGGAACTCCAGGATTTTTTGTAAATGGCGTTGCAGTTAAAGGTGCTTATCCTTATGATCATTTTAAAGGAATTATTGATCGTTGGTTAAATAAGTAATTATAAAACTACTTATTTTATAAGCTAAAAAAGCTAATAAACTTTGTAAATAAAGTACATTGTTTATTAGCTTTTTTTTTAATAATTATACAAAGTCTATGTCGTTTGGATCTTTCAGAGCGTGATCAGCTAGTATTCAAAAATATTAACTTAGTCCTTTTAGAACATTTTATTTGAGGACACCCAACAAATAACTGAAGAAATTTCTTATTTTATTTCCCCTTCCCAAAAAAATATTTTTCATTATGCATTTTGTAGGTTCTTTAAATTATTAAAAAAAGAGGACATAAAAAAAGAGGACACGCACTTTTTTTAATTTTAGGCTCCTCTTAAGTTAACCTATTGTCTTACTCTGTTAAAATTTTGTTGAAAAAATATGGGTGTCCCATTTTTATTATTATGAAAGCATATCAAAAGAGCAAATAAATAATCTTAATACGAAATATATTATTCCAATAAAGAACTCTTCTAGTGTTATAAAAGAAAATGAATTGAATAAAAATTTTAAGAGTTGTTTTAAATTTGAAGAAGATAGTATTAGATAAAAAAAGAGGACACGCACTTTTTTTAATTTTAGGCTCCTCTTAAGTTAACCTATTGTCTTACTCTGTTAAAATTTTGTTGAAAAAATATGGGTGTCCCATTTTTATTATTATGAAAGCATATCAAAAGAGCAAATAAATAATCTTAATACGAAATATATTATTCC
>CAZHFA010000072.1:0-7301 GCA_964531865.1 uncultured Bdellovibrionales bacterium | reverse complement strand
CATAACGCCTTGATCTAATAATTCTTCAAGTGCTACTGAATTCGAACTTTCTGTTACACTCAAAATCTTAGGTACTTCTTGGACAAAAAAATTATTCCAAGAAAATTTGACGGGTCCTGTCGATTGCCATCTACTCTGGTTCCTACTTATAAGCAAAACCGCCCTGCATTTTTCGGGTTGCTTGTTTATAGTCACTTCTCCTAGAAAAGTACCTTTACAAACTGTTCCGGATAACTCAAAAGTTCCGTATGAAGTAATTAACACACTATCACCCGCTTTTGGACAAAGAGCAACTTGAAATTTACTAAATCTCCCTGCTAATCCAGGGTCAACCCAGTAACCATTTTTTTGCAGCTGTTCCAAGTCCACATATCTGCATTCTTTTCCTTGCGATAGGGCAGCAACAAAATCTGGATCCAAAGATCTATCTTCTATTAAGTACCCTCTGACTTCTTTATTCCCCATCATGGCCCTCTGAGCCATAAGCGGCGAAGCCTGATAACAGCAACAAAGCCCAAGCATAAAGGCAAGCATCATTAAAAACCTTTTCATCTCTATTTTTCCTTTCTTCTAGAGATGTACTTTTTTTAAAATCATTGTTTTAAAAAAAGCTTTTTAGTTTATGGAAATACTACATTCCAAACAAACGTGATAATTCTAGTAAAATGCTTTAGCCTTTGCAAGATTTTTTTATTTTTATATATAAATCAACATGTTCAAAAGTTTAAGAAACTTTCAAAATACTTAACGCAATCAATAAAAGGAATTACACTGTAAATTAAACGTACTATTAAAAATCTACATCAAATCTGCTTCTAATCTATACGCGTTATCACAAATCATTTGATATCTATCTGCAACATCTTTTCCAAATAAACTTTCAAGCATTGCATCAGCTTTTTTAACATCTTCAATTGTAATTTTTAACATTGTACGTGTTTCTGGATTTAATGTCGTTTCCCACAACGTTTCTGGATTCATTTCTCCTAAACCTTTGAATCTTGTAATTATAAGCTTTCTTCCAGAATATTTTTTTACTAACTTATCACGTTCTTCGTCAGAAAAAGCCCAATGATCATCACTTTTAGCCCCCATTCCTACACGAACACGATATAAAGGCGATAAGCCTAAATATAAATGTCCCCCCTCTATTAAAGGCCTCATAAAACGATAAAAAAATGTCATCAAAAGTGTCGCTATATGCATTCCATCAGCATCTGCATCTGTTAAAATAATAACTTTTCCATATCTTATTTTTTCTACTCTAAATTTTTCTAAAATTCCTGCCCCAATTGCCAATGCTAAATCACTCAGTTCTTTATTGTCTTTTATCTTATTTAAAGAAATTGATAATGAATTTAAAATTTTTCCTCTTAATGGAAAAATGGCTTGCGTTTTTCTGTTTCTTCCTTGTTTTGCACTACCACCTGCAGAATCACCTTCCACAATAAATAATTCAGATTTTGCTGGATTGTTTGAAGAACAATCAGAAAGCTTTCCTGGCAAATTTAATCTAAAACTTAATGCTCCTTTTCTACTAACACTCTGAGAAGCTAATCTAGCTGCAGCTCTAGCTTTTGCAGCAAGCATAATTCTTTCAACTATTTTATTTGCAACTTGAGATTTTGCATTTAAAACATTTTCAAAACTTTTTAATAAAGAATCTACTGGAGCCACAACTTCAGCATTATTTAACTTATCTTTTGTTTGACCTTGAAATTGAAGTTGACTAACTCCTCCGGGAATATTGATTGACAAAATTGTAACTAACCCTTCTCTAATATCATCGCCACTAAATTTTAATCCCTTAGGATTTAAATCATGAATACCTATATAATTTCTTAATGCTTTTGCAATTCCTGTTTTAAAACCTTCAACATGAGTTCCCCCATCAAGCGTTGAAATACCATTTACATAAGATTTTATAACTTCATCTGTTGATTCAGTCCATGAAAAAGCAACCTCGATTTTTATTCCATTTATTTTTTCAAGATAAAAATTTTCATCAACTATAGATTTTAATTTTAACTCTTCAAGTAAATCTACTAAGTAAGTTTTTATCCCCTCAGGATACAAAAAATCAAAAACTTCATCAGTACTCTCATCTTTAAAAACAATTTTTAATCCTTGATTTAAAAAAGCCTTTTCTCTTGCAAGTTTTTTTATTGTTTCTACATTAAAATCAATCTTAGAAAATATCTCATCATCAGGCCTAAAAAACACTGTAGTTCCCGTATCTTTAGTCTTGCATCCTTTTTTTAATGGAGATGCTACAAGGCCTTTTTTATATTCCTGCGACCAAACAAAGCCATCACGCTTTACAGTCACTATCATATCTGATGAGAGAGCATTAACCACTGACCCACCAACACCATGAAGGCCACCGGCAGAAAGATAATTTTTATCAGAAAACTTTCCCCCCGCATGAAGAGTCGTTAAAATAAGCTCAAGTGCTGGTTTCTTAAATTTTGGATGTTCATCAACAGGAATTCCTCTTCCATTATCTTCAATAGAAATACTTTCTAAATCTTTATGAAGCGTTATAAAAATCTTATCTGCATATCCATTCATTGCTTCATCAACAGAGTTATCTAAAATTTCTTTTACAAGATGATGAAGACCATGAGAATCAGTTCCGCCAATATACATTCCTGGACGCTTTCTTACAGGTTCAAGTCCTTCTAAAACTTCGATATCTGCCGCATTATATGAATTACTACTATTCTTTGTCATTTAATACTTCCCTTGATTGCTTAAATTTTACACTAGAGTTTTCATCAATTAATTTTAAATTCATAATTTTAGATTTTGATAAAATTTTATTTCCTTTTAAAGCTCTTTTTCCCTGCATTATATCTGATGAAGATATTTTACTTTCCTTTTCTTTATCATCTGTGACAGATAAATTTATGGTAGAATCATAAGAAAAAGTTCCAAATATTTCATCATCATTTCTAACACTCATCAATATGACACCAACTGCGGGATTATCTCTAATTGGAATTTCTTTTGTTTTTATACTTAAAGAAGAAGAATCTACAGTAAACATTGCTAAATGTTTATTCCATTTAACAACACTTTTTAACTCATCATCTTCTTTTATTTTTATAACTCTCCTTCCACTTCTTTTTATATTATTTAAATCATCTAAATGAAAACCAACTCCCATTCCTTTTTTAGTGACCAAAATGACATCATCGTTATTTTTAATTTCATTTATGAAATCTTTTCCTTCTTGTAAAAAGTCCACTTGTTCATCATCTAACAATCTTAGAAAATATGCCTCTACAATAACTTCTTCATCCTTAAATTTTAAAATTTTTTGTATGGGCGAACCATATCCATTAGATGATGGAAAGTCAGAAACTAAAAGAGAATATACATTTCCAAAATTTGTAAATAAAACTATATAATCAACAGTATTGACAGCAAATGCTTTAAAAATAGAATCCCCATCTCTTAATCTAGTTGAAGAAAGTTCATTGTTTTGACGTATTCTTTTTATCCAACCATCTTTAGTAATAATTGCGTAAACATCCTCTTTTACAAGGTATTCACTCTTATCAAACTCTATAACTTGATCTTGCCAATCTTTCACAAGTTTACTTTTTCTTGCATCTCCAAACTCTTTTGAAACACTTTCTAAATCTTCTTTTACTAAATTCCATATTGCTTTTTTACTTTCTAACAACGCATTTATTTCTTTTATCCTTTTTAATTTTGCTTTTAATTCTGCTTTAACTTCTTCAATATTTGTCCTTGATAATTGATATATTTTCATATCAACAACAGCAAATGACTGATCTTGTGTAAGAGAAAAACGTTTTGCTAATTTTTCTGCAGCATCAGTTCTTCCAGAACTTTTTCTTACAATTTGTATTGCTTCATCAAGTGCATCAAAAATTATAACTAATGCTTCTAAAATATGGACTCTATCTTCTAATTGCTTTTTTTCAAAACTTAATCTTTTTCTTGTTACATCTTCTCTAAAATCAAGAAAATATTGCAAACATTCCTTTAGAGATACGACTTGTGGTTTTAAACTGATTCCATTTGTTGGAACAAGTGCTGTTAAGTTAACATTAAAATTACTTTCCAATGTCGTATTTTTATAGATATAAGCCATTGCAACTTCAGAAGATGCATTAGGAGCCAATTCCAAAACAACTCTTACTTCATTTGTCGACTCATCCCTTATATCTATAATCTGAGGAAGTTTTTTTTCAGTAACCAGTATAGCTATTCTTTCAACAAGTTGTGCTTTATTTACTCCATAAGGAATGGAAGTAATAACAATAAAATTTTTTCCCCTTGTTCCATCTTCTTCCTTCCACTCTCCCCTCATTCTTATAGCCCCCTTCCCAGAACTATAAATTTCATCAAGCTCATCTTTTGAATTTAAAATAAGACAGCCAGTAGGAAAATCAGGAGCTTTTACTAAAGAAACTAATTTTGAATTAGTTGTATCTTTATCTTCCAACAATTCGATTAGAGCAGAAACTACATTTTTTAAATTATGAGGGGGAATACTCGTAGCCATTCCAACAGCAATTCCTGTTACTCCATTTATCAATAAATTAGGAACACGACTTGGAAAAACTTGTGGCTCTTTTAATCTTCCATCAAAATTATCCCTAAATTCTACTGTTTCTTGATCTATTTCACCGATGACAGCAAGAGCAAAGCTTCTAAGCCTTGCCTCCGTATAACGATAAGCTGCTGCCGAATCCCCATCTAAAGATCCAAAATTTCCTTGTCCATCAACGATAGGATATCTAAGAGAAAAATCTTGTGCCATTCTTACCATTGCTTCATAACAAGCAGAATCGCTATGTGGGTGATAATTACCCAAAACTTCTCCAACAACAGATGCTGACTTTCGATATGATCCTGTAGGCTTTAATCCTAAATTTTTATACATTGCATATAAAATTCTTCTTTGAACTGGTTTTAATCCATCTCGGACATCTGGAAGTGCCCTACTTGAAACGACGCTAAGAGCGTAAGTTAAAAACCTATCTTGAGATTCCTTTTCTAATGATGATTCAATTACTGCCATAAAAAACTTCTAAAATATAAAAAACTACACAATCCTAATTATTTTATTATAAGATTATTTTAAAAATATTAGCAAGGCTATTTAAATATTTTGCCTGTTTTATAGACTATCTATAGCAATGAAAAATAAATTTTAAACAAGAAGTTTTTATACTCTTAATTTTTTAAAAAATTGAAACATTTGATGAAATAATTAATCCTCTTGAATCTTTCTTATGTTTTTTTTGATATGTAGTTATTAAACTTGAAGTAATAAATTTTTTTGTACTACTTACATATAAAAATCCACTAATAGATTTATCCAAAAATTTATTCACACTAATTGTAACGTTAGAATGTTTTTTTATAGTTAATGTTAATAATTTTTTGGAACTAAATGAAACATTTACAACTGTATCATCCGTGCCTTCATTAAAGATATTTAACACTCCACTTTCTCCTAGTGAAAAATTATATGGAATTAACGTATCTGTTCCAGAAAGATTTTGTTTTTCATCAAAACGATTTATGACATTATTTCCTTTTATAAAAGCAATTATTCCATTTAAATCGGAAGATACTTCACACGTGTATTCATTACAATTTGTATTTTCTTTTTGCGGTTTATTTATAATTTTTATTATAGGATTTTTTATTGATTTTATATTTTCTTTTATCGATATAATTTGTTGTGAAAAAGGTTCTAATAAAATTTCATTAGATTTATTTAATGCACTTCCTGAATAAATTTCATAAATTACTTTTGATTTATTTTTAGAAATATTTGAAAGAACAAGTGTTCCAGTTGCATTTAATGTGTTTGATTTTGTAAAGCTCTTTTGAATTTTTAATCTTTCTTTTTCCCCATTAGTAAATTCAATCTCAATAAACGCAAAATACTCTTTATTTTTAGATTTTGGATCAATAAAAAAAGTTCTTATTTTTTTCTTTTTTAAATCAATTATTTTTCCGCCATTACTAACTAACTCATTGAGTTTATAATTTTCAGTATTTTTTCCAATATGATTGTAGCCTTTTATCATAAAATCCATCTTAGAATCACTTAGATTATAGACATAAAGCTTTGAAGATTTTATTTTTAATTTTTTGTAAATATTTGGATTGTAAATAAGATATGATGAGCCGGAAACTATATCATTTTTTTCTAAATTGCTAGTTTCTATTATCTCATCTTCATCATCATATGAATAATAATTCATATAACAATAAATGTTTTTTGATTTTGATGTAACTCCAATTGTTCCTGTCTCACTTTTTATATTACTAAACCCTTTCATTTCACTAACAAAGAAAGATCGCTCATTATTTTTAGAAATATTGTAGGAAGTTAATAATTTTTCTTTTTTCACTCCGTATAATGTTACGTTTATTTGAGTAGTAACATCAGGAGCATAATTTATACAAGTTACTAAAGATAATTGGTTTGTTTTTGTACTCCAAGGTAATTTTATAGAGTATTCGTCATTTTCTACATTACCAACAGAAATGATTGTATTCTCTTCTGCAATTACATATGAAAAAAATAGTAATATTGAAAAAATTATTATAGATAGAAAAAATAATATATTTTTTTGCATAAAAATACCTTTAAAAAAAATATTCATACATTTTGATGATATTTTAAAAAGAAGTATTCTTTTTTTAACTTAATCTCCACAAATCAATCTAATCATGTGAAATCTTTACACTCTCTTAGTGGTTTTCCATTGCACATTATTGATGCCCCCTCAAAAAAAGTGTCCTAAGATTTGACAAACTCCCCTGCGATTTCACTCACATTGTTGCAGACTTTCAGCCTGCAAATATGGTGAGGGTGTTTCAAGTTACCTAGGGTAGCATCTCTTACAGAGATGCAAACCCTAGGCTATGTCATTTAGCTCCTTCAGAGCAGGGACATTTAGCATGCAAAAATATTAACTTCGCCCTTTCAGGGCAACGTTGATTTTTGGGAATACAAAAAATGATTCATCATAGTGAATACATAATAGGTGGAAGTGCCTATATTTTAAAGTTTATAAATTAGTTTTTAAGTTGCGATTTTGGATGAGAAATTAAAGAAAATTGGGCGATAGGCAACGAAGTTATACAATAAGTATATTAGGGAGAGAAGCTTCCACGAATTGTTTAATTTATCGCCGTTAATGTTTTGGGTCTAAGTTTTTAGGTGGAAATTTCGGATGAGAAATTGAAGAAAATTGGGCGATAGGCAACGAAGTTATACAATAAGTATATTAGGGAGAGAA
>CAZHFA010000071.1:0-7344 GCA_964531865.1 uncultured Bdellovibrionales bacterium | reverse complement strand
GGCCTTTAGCAATCATTAAAGGAAAATGACCTACCACAGTAGCAGCAGAGGTCATAAGAACTGGACGAAATCTTGTGATACACGCTTGAGTTATAGCCCCTATTTTAGTAAGCCCTTTTTCTCTTAAACCATTTGCAAACTCTACTATTAAAATTCCATTTTTAGAAATAAGCCCCACAAGTGTAACAAGTCCAACTTGAGAATAAATATTCATCGTAGTAAATCCTAAAAATGAAAATGTTAAGGCAGCAGATAGTGCTAAAGGCACAGATCCTGCCAAAATAATGAATGGATCCCTAAAACTTTCAAATTGAGAGGCAAGAACAAGATAAATTAAAATACAAGAGAGAATTAATGTTGTTACAAGTGCATCTCCTTCAGTTCGTAATTGCCTTGACTCACCAGCATAATCTGTCTGATAACCAGAAGGTAAAATTTCTTTTGCTTTTGCTTCTAGCACTTTTAAACCATCATCAACTGTCACACCAGAAGGAATATGCCCCTGAATAGTTACAGAATTTAATTGTTGAAATTTTTTAAGCTCTCTTGGCTTTACACTATCTTGCATTGTACTTACAGTGGATAACTTAATTAAATCATCTCCACCACTTTTTACATATAAATCCCCAATTTGATCTGGATTTAACCTATCTATTCTATTTATTTGAGGAATAACTTTATAGCTTCTCCCCTGCATATTGAATCGATTAACATAATTTCCACCAAGCATTATTGATACATCTTGCCCAATATCGCTTAAATTTAATCCCATTGTTGCAATTTTTTCATGATCTATCATAAGATCACTTTGCGGATAATCATATTTTAAATCTGAGTCAATATACATAAATTTTCCACTCTGATATCCTGCTTGAATAAGTTGATTAGCATATTTTAAAAGATGTTCTGAATCATCAGTTGAAGATATTACAAATTCAATTGGATAATCACTTCCTCCAGGTAACACTGCAGGTGTAGCCACTATAACTCTAGCCCCAGCCACCATAGCCATTTTTCTCCAAGCTTCCATTTTTAAATCTTCTACATGCTTACTTCTTTCATTCCAAGGCTTAAGGGCAACAACAGAAAATCCAAAGTTTGGCTCAATTGCATTAAAAAAGACATCTGTTTCAGGAAAAGATCTTAAAATATTTTCCACAGCTACAGCATAACGCTCCGTTTGTTCTGTTGTAGAGTTTGCATCTGTATTCAATATTGCAAACATGGCTCCCTGATCTTCTGGAGGAGCAAGTTCACTTGTAGAATATTTATAAAGTGGATATATAGACACCATTATAGTCACAGCAAAAATCAAAATCCCAGTTTTGCATTTTAAAGATACTACAAGCAATTTCTCATAAGCTTTTCGTATTAAACTAAAAATATCATCTACAAAAAGTTTCATCTTGCTTGGATCTTTTCTTACCAATTTAGAGGACATCATAGGTGAAAGTGTTAAGGCTACAAAACCTGAGATTAGAACAGTTCCAGCCAAAGTAAACGCAAACTCTTTAAATAAAGTTCCAGTCAATCCTCCTTGAAGTCCAATAGGAGCGTAAACGGCAGCTAACGTAATGGTCATAGAAATAATAGGCCCAGTAAGTTCTCTTGCAGCAATAATAGCAGCTTCCATTGGTTTTTTGCCTTCAGAAACATGCCTTTCAACATTTTCAAGCATCACTATTGCATCATCTACCACAATTCCAACGGCCAACACGATCGCAAGTAATGTTAAAAGATTTATCGAAAAACCAAACATTAAAATAAGTCCAAAGGCACCTATTAACGAAAGTGGAATAACAACAATAGGAACAAGAACAGATCTAAAAGAGCCAATAAAAAACGTAATAACAATCATCACAATAATTATTGTTTCTACAAGCGTTCCTCCGACTTCATCTATGGCAACACTTATATATTCTGTTGCATCATAGCATTCCTTGAAGTGTAAACTGCTTGGTAAGTTTTTTTCAACTTCTGGATAAAGCTTTTTTATACCTTTAACAACGTCTAATGAGTTTGCATTTGGTAATGCCCAAATTCCTATAAAAATAGCAGATTTCCCCTCATATCTAATATTTGTATCATAATCTTCTGCCCCCAACTCAACTTTTGCAATATCTTTTAATCTTATCAAGGTGCCATTAAAATCTTTAATTACTAAATTCTTAAACCCTTCAACATCTTGAACATCCGTATTGGCATTAAGAACAACTGTAATCATATTTCCTTTTGTTTGCCCTAATGCCGATAAGTAATTATTTGACTTTAATGCTGAATACACTTGACTAGACCTTATATTCATTGAAGCCATTTTATCAGGATCAAGCCAAACTCTCATAGCAAAGACTCTTCCTCCTAAAATTTCAGCTTTCTGAACTCCCGGGACAGCAGAAAATTTAGGCTGAATAACTCTTGTTAAATAATCTGTAATTTCATTTGCTTCCAATTCTTCCGAATAAAAACTTATAAACAACGAAGCGAACTGATCATTTGTATTCATCATATCAATTACAGGCTCTTCTGACCCCTCAGGTAATTCATTTTTAACTTGATTTACCTTAGACTGAATCTGTGTTAATGCCTCATTAACAGGATAATTTAATCTTAAATGAGCTGTAATCGTACTAATTCCTTGTGCACTAGAAGATTCTAGGTAATCAATACCATCAGCACTAGCAATAACCCGTTCTAAAGGCGTTGTTATAAATCCCTTTACAAGATCCGCATTTGCTCCAACATATGTTGTAGTCACCGTAATCTTTGCAGAATCACTTTGTGGATATTGTCTTGTAGTCAAACTATTCATTGACTGAATACCCAAAATCAAAATGATTAAATTAACACAAATTGATAACACAGGTCTTTTTATAAAAATATCTGTAAATTTCATATTTTCCTTTTTGTCTTTTTATTTTTTTTACATTAACAATTCTTACAAAACTACGAATTAACAGGTTTTGGATTCAACAATGCTTCTGGCTGAATCTTATTATCAATAATAACAGGTGCATTATTGTGAAGCTTAAACGTAGCAGAACTTACAACCTCATCCCCATCTTTTACACCATTAAGGACCTCTACAAGGTCTCCTTTCTTAGAACCTAACTTAATGAAATGTGAAGTAACAGTCCTTACAGGATTTTTTCCATCTGATTTACTAATGATAAAAATACTATTTCCATATGGAGAATAACTTATCGCTGAACTTGGTATCGCTAAAACTTCCCTATCATTTCCTAAATTAACAACAACTCTTGCAAAAATCCCAGAACGTAAAACATTTTTAGGGTTTTTTAACACTCCCTGAACTCTAATGTTTCTAGTGTTAGAATCCACAAAACTATCAATTGCCGAAAGCGTAGCTTTAAATACTTTTTTAGGAAATGGATCCACAGATACATTTATAACATTTCCAATTTTTATTCTTGCTAAATCTTGCTCTGGAAGGGAAAAATTTACATACAAAGGATCTAAGGCATGAAGAGCAACAACATCAGTTCCGACCATTAACATTTGTCCAACATTTATATAACGGATTCCAGCAGTACCATCAAAAGGAGCAATTATTTTCCTTCTTTCTATAACGCCTTCAATTTGATCTACCGCAGCCCTAGCATTTTCAAACTCTGATGTAGCATTATCAAGATCTAATTTTGAGTTTGCATTTTTAGAACGAAGTGTTTTTTGTCTATCTAAATTTAATTTTGCAAGCTCTAACCTTGCCCTTGCCCCTGCAAGTTCAGCCACTTCCACACTAGTATCAAGCTCAACTAAGACATCTCCCTTTTTTACTATTGTACCAGAATCAAAGCCTACTTTAACAACCCTTCCATCAGATTG
Source organism: uncultured Bdellovibrionales bacterium (assembly GCA_964531865.1). GTDB lineage: Bacteria > Bdellovibrionota_C > UBA2361 > UBA2361 > CAKMMH01 > CAZHFA01. The sequence continues at coordinate 3,501 of CAZHFA010000071.1, read as the reverse complement.
TGTACTAAGCATTGCTCCCTCTGTAGATTCAAGTTCCCCTACAGCTTTTATTGTATTTTTCCAAGTAGATTTTTCAACAATAAATGATGTTACAGGAGTCGGAGGAGTCTTTTGATTTTCTCTCTCATTTTTCTCCTTATTTATTTGGAATGATTTTATTCCTCCTAAAAACAAAACTAAACCTAAACTTATAACAATCGCAACTAATACATGTTTTTTTATCTTCATATATTTACACCTTAAAATACAAAATTATTATTTTATTATTTTGGTACTTAACTTTTTACTCCTAAAGCACTAAGAGTAAAATCTATAATACAATTAGAAAATTCATTTAAAACTTTTACATTTACATCTTCAACGCCATAAAGCTTTTTAATAAATTCCCCAGAAATTAAATAATGAGAACACATACTACAAATTAAATGAAAGACATTTCGTCTATACTCTAGAGACGCATCTGGAATAATTAACTCCATTAGCTTATTTCCATTTTTATGAAATGGGACTAAAAACTCCTCAGTTATTATTTTTACCATTTCATCACACATTTTTTTACTTTTGCTATTCATAGCGAGCACTTCTCTACACATCATCTTTGATGGATTAGGGATACGTGGCAATGACATCAATTCAGTAAATCTCTTAATAAAACCCTTTAAATTTAAAATTGCCTCCTCTTTTGTCCTTATCTTATCAACATCAGGCATAAACTCCCAATAATCAGTTCTTAACTCATTAAAAAGAGTTCTTATAGTTTCTATAAACAAATTTTCTTTCGATGAAAAATAATACTTAATTGCAGACAAATTAACACCCGCTTTATCAGCAATTTCTCTTGTCGTAATATCACTAAAAGATTTTTTTGAAAATAGTACCTTTGAAGCTTTTAAAAGTTTGTCTTTAGTGTTTACTTTCTTATGCATATTCCAAATAATAAAAAAATTCAATCAACCGACTTAAAAAAAATACCAACTTTTTAAAAACAAGTCAATCAAATGATTGAAAAGTTTTTAATCTATATGGGTATAATAAACAGCGTTCTATAGAAAACATAAAGTTTTTATTGGGTAAAAATCCCTCTTCTCTTTACACGTCCATTCTTTATATCATAAACTAAGTAATTATGATTAGTAACAAGCAATTAACACAAAGATTAAATAATCTTATTGATAGTACAAATCTTATAAAAAAAATTTCTACAATCTTAGATACACATTGTGATGTTTTTTTAGTAGGAGGAATAATCAGAGATTTAGCTTTAGAAAAAGAAGCAAACGACATTGATGTCTGTATTTCTATTGATATCAATATAGCAACAAGACTTCTAAAACAATCTCTTAAAGTTATTGAAACAGGGAAAAAACATGGAACGATCACAGTTCTTGATAATAATTTATCAATTGAAATAACAGAGTTTAGAGGAGAAAAAGAAGATTTAATATCTGATTTATCTTTACGTGATTTTACGATAAATGCAATTGCATTTTCTATAAAAGAAAGGAAAATCTTTGATCCGTTTTTAGGATTAAATGATTTAAAAAATAATATTTTAAGATGCCCTATAAATCCAGATAAAGTTTTTACAGATGACCCCTTAAGATTATTAAGAATGTTTCGTTTTTCTTATGCAGAAGGAAGGACTCCAGAAAATAAGCTTATACAATCTATTATAAAAAACTTTGAAAAAATAAAATTAGTAAGTATAGAGCGGATAAAAGATGAATTATCAAACATCTTAACATCCCCCGCTCCATCTTTGGCGTTAGAAAAATTAGATGAATTTAAGATTTTCAACATCCTCTTTCCTGAACTTTCAAAGATGAAGGGTTGCACACAAAATAAATATCATAAAGCAGATGTTTTTTTTCATACTCTTGATGTAGTATCCAAAACTCCTCCAATTTTGGAATCAAGATTAGCCGCTTTTTTACATGATGTTGGAAAACCAGAATGTATTTCAATTGATGAAAATAATGAACGTCATTTTTATGGACACGAAAAAATAAGTGTTAAAATTGCACAAACTTTTTTAGAACGATTATGCTTTCCTAAAAAAGTTCAACAAAAAGTTTTAAATGCAATTTCTCTTCATATGAGAAGCCTTGAATCTGGACCAAGCGGAATAAGGCGTCTTATACGAGATTTAGGAGACAATTTTAATATATGGTTTTCCCTCATAAAGGCAGATAAACCTCCGATGATGAGTAACGATGAATTTGAAGAAAGACTAAAAAAATTTTTAGAAAACTATCAAAATGAAATTGATAAAAAAGAAAAAGAAGACTTCTTTAAATTAAAAATTTCAGGAGATGATATAATGGAACTTTTAAACATTCCCCCGGGGAAAGAACTTGGAAAAATAAAAAAAGAGTTAGAAGAATTAGTATTAGAAGATCCCAAAAAAAATACGAAAGAATGGTTAATAGAATTTTTAAAAATAAAAAAATAGATAAAAATTAAAATTCTAAATAAATTTTAATTTTTATCTATAATGACACAAAATTTTTATTGTTTATTTATTGTGCAATTGAATGTTCAATAATGATATTGGGTTGTATACCCATTTTCTTATTTAATTCTTTTGTGAGGGCTCCTGATGTAATAGTTGATGGAATCATAAAAGTTTTCGTATCATACCAAAAATCTCCATTCCACTTATATTCACTACCATTTAATTTTATTAGGTTTTTTCTTATAGCCATATAATTTTTTCTCCTTATAAAACACAACTTTTTAAGGATACTTTAAAAAGAAATCTTAAGAAAATTTTTTTAGACTCATTATTTAAAAGTTAAAGACTATATATCTGTTCAAAAAAAACATTCTTTTTTTAGGTTTTATAAAATGTGTGATAATCATTTAGAAAAAATAAATAAAATAAAAAATATAAAAAAATCATTTTCTTTTTTAGATATTCCAGATGACATAAAAAAACTTGCACCAAACATAAAGTTTGAGTCATTTGTAGATAACATCCTCTCAATCAAAATGCCAAACATAGATCTTCTTCCTCCAATTCCTCCTCAATATGGCTACAAAGGAGGAGCCTCAAGATTAGCACTTGGGCTTGCGTTAAATTATAATTTTTCTTTTAGACGTCCTAGGGATATTGATGTTGTTAGATTTGGAGAAAAAGAGAGTACAAAAATTGATAAAGAAATAGAAAAAGCTTTTATGGCAGAAGATAGTAGTCATGGTCATGGAATAGAGATTTTATCAAGCATTGAAAATTATTTTTCAACTAGGGATATTACAATAAATGAAATCTTAATTTTAAATAATGTTATTTATTTTACGCTTTCTTGTCTTATTGATCTTTACAATAAAGTTTTAAGGCCGACAGAGCATGTTATTGACAAATTTAATCAAGTAGATCCAAAAATTTCAATGAAAATTTTAAGATTAAAAGCACTAAGTACAATTTCTGGAGAAGAATTTTCCCTATCAAATGATAGATATAATCCACGAGTAACAAGTTTTCATATTGAGGTGGAATGG
>CAZHFA010000070.1:5553-7471 GCA_964531865.1 uncultured Bdellovibrionales bacterium | reverse complement strand
AATTGTAGCCTGGCAATCTTGAAGTCTTCGCCTTTATCGCGAAGTACTCTGTCGCCGTCTTTTGACCATTTGAATTCAGAAATTCGAAACTGCCACTTATCGGTAGAGACTCTACCTTCCAAGGAAATTCCCCTTGGACTTCTCCGATAATAGAGACATTATCTTTAGGTTCAGAGATTTGTTTTAAAATTTCTGGAGCCACTTCAAAATTATTCGGATTACAGTTTACAGTAACCCCATCAATTGCAGTGCAACATCCAACGCACTTTGGATCGCCAAAAGCGATTCCCGCCGTCTTAATTTCAGGGATCTTTATTTGGAAGAATTTTTGAATTTCTTCTTTTGACTCATCCTTAAGTCCTAAAAAAGAAATTAATTTTTCAAATTTTTCTTCGGATTCGTTGTCCATAAGGAACAACGAAAGGCTGTAAAGCTCAAACTTCGCTCCGACGTTTGATCCCCGTACGCCTTGCGTATAAAAATTATACGCAAAAGAGTCAGTAAGGAAATAGAAAATTTTCCCATTTACTGCATTTTCTTTGAAGGCTTGTATATTGGCATACCCCCACGGATTTGGAGTTTCTCTTTCTGATATTAAAGCCTTACTCAAACTTTCCCGCGTGGATAAATTTTCGCGAAGATATTCAAAATTCTCGCTTTGTTCCAAGCTTTTACTTGCTAAATAAAGTTTATTGGGGAAACTTTTCCCTTGAATGAAATTCTTCCAAGGGTCCGAAATTTTGACCTCTTGAGCAAGCAAACTATTAATGTTTGCCAAAGCCAAGAAATTGCACAACATCACAAAAACTTTAACAGTTCTCATAACAAAAACCTTTCTCTTCTATTCTATCTTCTACCCTTTTTTCGATGTGACTACAACACGATGACGGAAGGTAACATAAATGAAAATGTTAATCAATTAAATTGTTGTTAAATCATTTTATGTATATTAAGAAAATAAGACTTATTAAGTTTTAAAGATATATCCTAGAATTAAGACATATTATAAATTTTTTATTTTTTCATTATGAAAAAAAATGTGCATAATTAAGATACCCGTTATTTAAATAACAGGTATCTTAAAAAAACCTTAATCAATTAGGTTATTCAACAAAATCAACATAAGCGGTGACCATCGGCATTCTCTTATAGAACAAAATAAACAAAAAATGTTTATTCACCGTAATACGTTCTTCGCCTCCTTTTATACTTGGGACCTCCTCTTCTTCATTAGACTCTGATGTTGAAACCAAATCACCGAAAGAAATTCCATTCTGGTTGAATGTGAATTTATTTTCAATCCATCCCTTATAATCGCCAAATTGACTAGTATCACATTCTGATATTGAATCAAACTTGAGCTCCGGAAGAACAAGCCATGTGTCTTTAAATTCTTTTGAATTCAAAGATACAAACTCATCCCAATTTATATCCTTGAAAAAATCTTCCGAAGAAGATTTTTGGGATATAACAACTTTCCAATTTTCATCGAGATTGGCTACTACAAAGCCTTTTTCAGCATTGTAATATGCCTTAGGTTTAATAGCGAAAAATTTTGTTTTCGTCTTCAAACCATTTGAATTTAGGAAGCTAAACTCTCCAATAGGCCCAGATGGACAATTCCATTTAAACTGACCATCCATTTTAGCATAGAAATAATTCTTATCCCTTGCTGAAACCATTTTTTTAATTTCTTCAGATTTTATTTCATCTGGAAACGGCTGACTTTTATAAAAAAGACGCGTATCCAACGTGACACTACTTACGTCTCTTTTAGAAAAGAGATATAAAATTCTAGTGAGACTTGGAATTTCCAGAACCAAAAAATCTTCTTTCTTAAACGATTCAATATTATTGTTTAAAGACGGCCAATCGAAAATTTTTTCAATTTTTTTGAAACTGAAATTTTCTTCATCAG
>CAZHFA010000070.1:0-5543 GCA_964531865.1 uncultured Bdellovibrionales bacterium | reverse complement strand
AAATATGAGACTTCTCCTCTCAATCCATTTTTTTTATATGAGTTAGAGTAAGAATTTGCAATATACTTATAAACCTCCCATGTTAAAGGGAAATTTTCCATTTTGACTTCTGAATTAACAGAAGCATTTAACACATTTTCCGAAAGATTTTCGACTTTTCGATTGGTATCGAAAATCTTCTCACTTGAGGCCTCTCCATCTTGAGATGGAGATAAACCAAAAATATTTTCTTGAGCTTGGTTAACTTGAGTACCCTTTTGTTCAACGTCACTTGTTTGAACATCAATACTCTTTTCTTTACACCCAACTACTAACACGATAAAGCTAAACCAAATGAAAAACAAAGAACACGTTTTGGAATGTCTTTTCATTTTTCTCAAACCTTTCTTCTTATATACCTTCTACCGTTATTACATTACGCACACTATTTTTTATGGTATCACATAAAATTTTCAAATCAAATAAATAAAACTAACAACCATCAATACTCTCTAAAAAAAACACAAAAATCATCATAAGTATTTATAGACATTGACCTTACTCTTAAATTACTAGCCCCTTCAAAACCAGAAAAATATGTTTTATAAAATCTTTTCATTACTCTAAAATCTTTCTCATCACTCCAATAATCTTTAAACATTTTTCCATGTTTTTTTAAAATTTTTATTTTCTCATTCAAAGGCAATTTTAAGAAATAATCTTTAGAAACATCATTAAAAATATAAGGATTTGAAATTGCTGAACGCCCTATCATTACCCCATCTACATTAGACTCTTTATATTTTTCTATTCCATCATCATAAGAAGTTATATCACCATTTCCAATGATTATAGTGTCTTTGGAAAGTTCATTTTTTAAATCAACAAAAATTTTTATTTCTCCCCAATTTGCTGGCGTAGCGTAAGAAGATTTAACAATACGACCATGAACAGTAATTGCATCTGGTTTTAAGGATAATAAAAAGCTTCCCCACTCTGTAGTTTCACATTTTCTAAATCCAAGACGGGTTTTTATACTTACTGGTATTTTATTTTCCACTCCTTCTTTTGTTGCTAAAAAAATTTCTTTTACCAAAGATGGTGAATTTATCAATGCTCCACAAGAATCATTTTTTACTACTTTTGGAACAGAACAACCAACATTTATATCTATACCATCAAATCCTAAATCTTTTATTTCTTTTGCAACATTTAAATAATTTTCTGGATTGTTTCCCCAAACTTGAGCCACGATAGGATGTTCATTTTTTTTATATCTAAGTCTATGAATTACACCATCTTTTCCACGCGAACAAAGACCATCTGTATTTACAAACTCTGTAAATAAAACATCTGGATTAGATAATTCTTTTACTAAATTTCTAAAAACAATATCAGTAACCCCTTCCATCGGAGCTAAAACAAAAAATGGTTTTTTTAATTTTTTCCAAAAATTCGCCATATATTACATGTGTCATAATTTAAAATTGAAAAAAAGCATAGAAACAGTGTTTAAATTATTTTCTTTATTTTCTCGGGTAAAGCTTTAAAAATCTCATCAGTTATTGGTATTTTTTTTTCTTTCATTCTATCTAACAAAAAGATTATTTGTTCATCTTGTTCAAGTCGTCTATCTAAAAAAACAAAATTTTCTTCCTTTACTCTACAAGAACCACTTATAGCTCTCCACCCCATTCCTTGTTGTAAATTTTCCCGTCGCACCTTACAATTAAACTCTTCAAATAGTTGCATCAAACTTTTTAAAATAGCTTCTTTTTTTGGATCTTCTTTTCTCGACATCCCTTTTTTTTTCTTTTTTTTCAATATATTGTAAGCTAAATTCATACTCTCTCTTCACTGTAAAAGGCCTAAAAACTTTTTTAGTCTATCTTTAAAAATCTTTTTTATCAACTGTTTACTATATTTTTACTTATGCTATAGTTACGAACGTTTTATATTTTGATTTTTTTAGTTTAGTAGGTAATAAAATGAATGCAAATGCTTTAGATTATTTAAAAACAGATCTTCCTGAATTTAAAACAGGAGATACTTTGAAAGTTTACGCAAAAATTGTTGAAGGAAATAAAGAGCGTATTCAAGCTTTTGAGGGAGTCGTTATAAAGAGAAATGGTGGAGCTCAAGCTGGAGCAACTTTTACTGTTAGAAAGGTTAGTGCTGGTGGAATCGGAGTTGAAAGGACTTTTTTCCTTCATAGTCCAAGAGTAGATAAAATTGAAGTTATTTCAAAGGGAAGCGTTAGAAGAGCTAGACTTTTCTATTTAAGAGATCTTCGTGGAAAAGCAGCAAAAATTAAGAAAAAACTAATTAAATAATATTTAGTTAGTGATAAAAAAAACGCAGATACAAAGACAAGGAGTGTTTGTGTCTGCGTTTTTTTATCACTGTAATCTAGTTGTATCTAAAATAAGTGTGTCACTATTTTTTAGTTTTATACAAAGAATTATTCATAGGCGAATTCTTATTTAATGTATCATTTTGATCTTTAGAGTCTTTAGACATCATACATTGGCAATTCATAATTGCCCCTTCTTCAATAGATAGTGATGGTGTTGCAATGCTTCCTTCAACAGAGGCTCCACTAAATATTTTTATTTTTTGAGTTGCCTTTATGTTCCCTTTTATATAGCCATAAATTATTAACTCTTTTACATCTATTTCTGCTTCAACAATCCCAGATTTTCCTATAATTACAGACTCTGATGAAAATAGCTCACCTGCTAATTTTCCATCTATACTAACCGGCATATCAAAAGAAAGCTTTCCTTGAATAACAGTGCCTGCTCCTAACGCTGATCTTACAGGTTGCGTAAGTTGTGGTTCTTTATATTGAAATGAACTTTTCTCTTTTTCCTTCTCTTCGTTTTTTACAATAAAACTTTCCTCTTCTTTATTTTCATTTATGTTATTTTCTTTTTTCCAAAAAGCCACGTCATTCTCCTTTAAAAATGGATTCAAATTTCCCTTAAAAACTTTAATATTAAAATCTATTGCGATGATTTAAAGCATTTTATATTATATTTGATGAAGTTTATACTCAAAAGGAGCAAAAAAAATAAAAAATGAAGATAGAAACAAACAATCCAATAACTGTTAAAAATTTTAATGTTGGAAAAAACAATCCTCTTTTTATTATCGCAGGCCCATGTGTTATCGAAAATGATAACATTTTATTGGAAATTGCAGATGTTTTAAGAAATATAGCTGATAAATATCCTATCAATTTAATATTCAAGGCTTCTTTTGATAAAGCAAATAGGACAAGCATTGATTCCTTTAGAGGAATTGGAATTGAACAAGGATTAGAAGCACTTTTAAAAGTAAAAAGAGAAACAGGACTTCCAATAATTACAGATATTCATGAAAGTTACCAAGCTCCTATTGTGGCAGAAGTTTGTGACATGTTACAAATCCCAGCTTTTTTATCGCGTCAAACGGACTTACTTATAGCAGCAGCTAAAACAAAAAAGCCAATAAATGTTAAGAAAGGACAATTTATGCAACCGCAAGACATGGAAAATGTTTTGAAGAAAATTCATGATGCCGGAAATAATGATGTAATGCTATGTGAAAGAGGAACTTTTTTTGGGTATGGCAGACTTGTAAATGATTTTAAAGGGTTTGTTGAGATGAAATCTTTGGGTGCTCCCATAATTTTTGATGCAACACATAGTGTTCAAATGCCAAGTGGACTTGGAAATAAATCTGGAGGAGACAGGAATATGATTGAGCCTTTAGCAAGATGTGCTATTGCTATAGGATGTGATGGATTATTTTTTGAGACACACCCAAATCCAGATGAAGCCAAGAGCGATGGACCAAACATGGTGCCTTTAAATAAATTTGAAGCGATGATTGACCGTTTATTAAAAATAAGAGACACTATAGAAAATTTTTGAAACACATAAAAGAAATGAAAAAAGATCTTTTTAAGAATTACTCAAAAACATGTTTGTCAGAACAAGATGTTAAAAAGCAAAAAAAAACTTTTAAGAATAAAAAAAGATTGTTAATGTATCTATTGTTTATTCCTTGTTTTTTCTTACCAAGTGTATTTGGTATTTTTTATTTTGGATATAACACCCCTTCTAAAAATTTAGAAAAACTTGTTATACAGGTACCCAAAAAAGAGGAACCCATAAGACCAAAAATAAATCTTGCAATGATTGGAGACAGAGAAAAGTTTCCTCCAGTAAAATTACTTGTAAACTTACACGATAATTCGTTTTTATTAAAGAAACTTCCAAACTTTGATGAGGAATCATGTAATACAGAAAAAAATTCATTAAAAGCAATTTCACGTGCAGGGAATATTGTATTTTTTTCATTAGTTCCAACTCTTCAAAATTATGCTAAAAATTTATTAGAAACAGCGAAAGTTCCGCATACTGCTCTTGTTGCAATTGAACCAAAAACAGGAAAAATTTTAGCAATGGATGGAATTTCAGATATAAATAATTTTGAATTGTATGCTGGAATGCCTGCAGCTTCCCTTTTTAAGTTAGTAACAGCAACAGCTGCATTGGAAGCAGGAGCGTTAAAAGCTGATTCTAGAATTGCCTATAGGGGAAATGATTACATATTAAATAAAGGAAATTACAACCCTAACACTAAACTTGACACGCGTTATATGTCGCTAGGGGAAGCTTTAGGAAAATCGTGTAATCCAGTTTTTGGAAGAGTAGCGTTGAAGTATTTAAATCAAGCAACGTTAATGCATTATTCTGATAAGTTTGGTTTTAACTCTCAATTGCCTTTTGATATGGTGCCGGTGGAAAGTTTAGCTAATATTCCAGAAAATGATTATGAATTAAGTAGAACAGGTGCTGGTTTTGGAGATGTTCATATTAGCCCACTTCATGCAGCTTTGATTATGGCAGGAATTGCTAACAAAGGAGTCATTGAAAGGCCATATATGATAAAACAAATTGTTTCTCCAAAGGGAGAAATTATTTTTAAGAATTCTCCCGAATCATTACAAAAGATAATGACACAAAAAACATCAAAAAATCTTTTAAAAATGATGACAAAGACAACAACGACAGGAACATCAAGAAAATATTTTAGAAATTTCCCATTTCCTGTAGCAGCTAAAACTGGGACATTAAATGGCACATCACCTAAGGGATTAACAAATTGGTTTATTGCTAGTGCTCCAGCAAATAATCCTAAAATTGCCTTAGCTATTGTCACTGTTCATAATGGAAGTTTCATGAAAACACCTTCACAGATGGGAAGAGCTTTTTTAGAAAAATTTTTTAGTGATGTAAAAAACTAAGAAAAAATAATTTTTTTTTAATAAAATTGATAATAGATAAAAAAATAAAAAATTGATAAACTCTAAGAACGGTCAAAGTAGTAAGGTTTTTCGATATCGTGAAAGTATCAAAGGTTTTATTTTGAGAGATTGCGAGGGAAAAATGAGTGACAAAACTGTGCGACTTTTGATAATTCCTGCTAGCATAAAACATCCAAATGATGACTCATGGACAGAAGATATAGAAGGAGCTCAAAAGATTCAATCATTCTTAAATGATCAGTTTTTA
>CAZHFA010000069.1:0-7803 GCA_964531865.1 uncultured Bdellovibrionales bacterium | reverse complement strand
GTAGAAGCGTTACAAAAAAGAGATGAAGAGTTTAATGGGATATTAGCTAAAGTAAGGAATTCTGAATTATTAAATGGCTTTGTAAAAGAAGAAGAGTTAAGGAGTGTTTTTTATCTTACTAATGGAAACAAATCAGATAATGAAGTTACCTTAAAGATATTGGAAAGTAAGATAGGAGATGCAGAAGAGCTTGTTATGAAGCAGAGAGCAAATGAAATAGTGGAAAAAGAAGGTGAAAAGGCTAGTGACAAGTTGATAAGTTTAAATGAGTTAGGAAAATTAGTAGATAGATTGCCTGAAGAAAAAAACGAAGCGGTAAAAGCTTATTTAAATGAGAAGAGAGAAGAGATAGAAGTTCAGATGGTAAGAGAAGAGAGTATACCAGCGATAATGGATAAAAAAGATGACAATGGTAACGCAATATCAGATTTTGAAAAATTAAGATTACTTGATGAATTAAGAAAAAGTTTACTAGATAATATAAGGCAATTAGTTAATGAGAGTATAGAAAAACAAGAAAATATATTAAGACAACGTATTCGCGAAAGTATTAAAAAAACAGTTTATTACCAAAATGCTTTAACCTTTATTGAAAATATTCAAAGGTATGCAGATAATCCTCAAGAAATGAAAAATAAAATATTAGAAAAGGTACTAGACCTTCAAGAAAAAGCAAAAGAAGTTAAAGATAGCATAGAAAAAAACATTTTTATATCTGAAATAAAAGTTATCATTACATATTGGTTAAAATATAAGAAAAATTTAAAAAATATACCGCTACGTGAAAAAGAATTGTTCAATTTTAACCCTAATAACGTTAATAATGTGTTATTAAAAAATGACGAAAAATCTTTAATATTTGATAATAAATATCAAGAAAATCAACCTGCTAGAGAAAACACTGAACGCTCTTTTTCTTCTTTAATAAAAAACAATAAAGATATTCAAGACTCAAATAAAGAAGGAATAAAATTTGAAAAATTGACTGAAAATTTAAAGAATCATTCAGCATATATTCAAGGACAAACTCATCAAGATAATTACAAAATAATAAATAATAAAAATACTTTAAATAAAAAAATTGATATCTTGAACGAAAAAGATAGTCATAAAGGTAATGTAAATGACGGCGAATTTTTGGTTAATGAAAAAGAATTTTACGGTAGCAAAGAAAATATAATGACGAAAGATAAAAACGAAATATTAAATCATAATGATAATAACAGTCTTCCCATTGAAGAAAAAGGCTTTTATCAAACTACAAATAATGGAGAAAATTTAGTAAAGGATGTAGCTTTTGATAATCATAAAACTGATGAAAAACAAGCTCCTAAAAAGAATAATGCAGAGGAAAAATTAAGCACGGATAATACTTACAAAGAAAATTATAGTATTAACTCTGATAAAAATATTTTAATAAATAAAAATGAAGAACTTTCAAAAGACAAAACAGATATATTCAATTCAAAAGTATCAAATAATAATATCAAAAATGTCGAAGAAAAATTTTACAATGGGCTTATAGATGAAATCAGTGAGGAATCTTTTGATCCTAAAAAATTAAAAGTAGTCGATAATGAAAGTTCAATAAATAGACAAACTGCTATAGAAAAACAAGAAGAATTACTAAAACAAATTTTTGCAAAAAACCATATAGATCAAGCACAAAATGAAAATAATCAAATGGCTCAAGATAACGATGAAACTGTTAATAAGAATATCGAAAGTGAAGTAAAAAATAATAAAAATGATTTTGACTTTTTAACAGATGATTTTCTCTTTAATGCAAATGATGAACGTAATGACATCTCTGATAAAAATATGTTTTTTGAATCTAATATAGAAAAAATTGAATCAATGTTTGAATCGATAAATATAGAAAATGATTTTTTAAAGATGGAAGATTTAAAAGCCGTTAATTCAGGTAAAAGAAAACATAATTATGATGGAAAATTATTATTACGTTCTATTCAAGAAACAGTGTTGTTACTTATTATGTTTAGAAAATTTAATTTGAATTACGATGCAATATTAAAAGAAGAACTTGGTGGAGAAAAAATAAATCCAATGTTAGAAGATTACAGACGTATATTTAACCAAATTTTAAGATCAAGAATAATGCAAATAAAAAGATTTAAGAGAAAAGCAACAATGAAAGATTTGTTAAAAATGAGAGTTTACAATACACAAAGATTTTTGATGCTTTTGTTACTACAAGTCCTTACTTGTAACAGGGATAATTATGGAAAAAGAAAAGAGGAACTTAAAAGATTTTTAATGTCATTATCACCCGAGATAAGAAAAATAATAAAAGTAGATAATGTTTTCAAAAACCTTATAAAATCTATAGGACGTGAAAGATTGCAAAAAATTATGGATATAAAAAGATTATATGATATAAAACCATTGGTGTTAAACGAAGAGGCTCTTTTAAAAGAGTCAATAAGTTCGTAAAAATATTTCCCTATTCTTCTAGCCCTTACTTTTCATTAAATAAAAATCGTTGTTGCAAAAGAGAAAAACCAACAAGAAAAACATCTATAGTTTTTCCAATTTTTATGTCTGTTGATACAGGAACTAAGCCCCATTTTTTGAAACCATTTATCGAAATTAAAGCATAATTATCATGTATTTTTATAATCTCTCCTTGGAATGCTTGCCCAACTAATGATAATTTTGACATTAACATTTCTGTAAAACGTAGTGTATAAAAACGAATACCATAACTTTTCATTTGACGATTAATTTTTTGTGTAATTTTTTTTATTTCAGCAATACTATAGCCACGCATTCCACTTTGTATAATAGTTCGTGCTTGAATCTGATTTATGATTCCTGCTGCCATTCTGCCTTTTATATCGCAATAAGAAGTCACATGTAAAAAAGCATGTCCTTGATCTCTAATATCATAATAAGATCTTTTTAGAAAAACATTTAATAAATCATTTAAAATTTTTTCAGCATTATTTAAATCTTGTCTTTTTGATATCCTAGCATCAAAACTCATCGCTTGTAATAGAGTCAAAACTTCCATTAGCAGAGTAGGACTTTTAAAAATTTCAGTTGTTGCAGGAATATTGATTTTTTTTAATTCTTTAATTATTTCTTTTTTCTTTTTAAGAGATAAAGTCCTTTGCACTTTAAAAATTGCTTTCTTGGATTTGTATTTGTTTAAAAAAATACTAAAATTTTTCTTGGTCTGGATTATAATTTCACTAACTAATAAGTTAGTATTAAACGAAATATTATTTTCAAAGTTTATTTCGAGGGGTTCTCCTAATCGACTTGCTCTTAAAATATATCCAATTTCCATTAACGTTTTCACTTCATCAGAAATCACCATATCTTCTGGATTCATTTGATGATGTATTTTTACTTCTGCTAAAAATGGTTCTCTTAGTAATTTTATATGATAATTTTTATCAATTTCAAACTCGAGAACCCAAGCAGGACTTTTTTCTGTAGTTGATAAATGTGAACATTCAAATTTTGATAAATTTCCTAATACTGAAAGTCTTATATCTGAGCCATAAATGGTGGCTCCTAAACTTGTTGCATAATTTTGCTGCTGTCCTCTAGGCTCAAAAAAACAACTAATATCTGCAATTGCTACAGTTAAACGATATGTATTTTTTGCTGTTTTTTGGGCAAAAAAAGCATCTTCTGGATCTGTCGTGTTTTTTTCATCAATAGCTATAAAAGGTATATGGGTTAAGTCTATAATATGAGAGTTCATCTTTTTTTTTTCTTCAATAAAAGATGTACTTATATGTGGAGGTTTTCCAAAATAAATTTCTAAAATTTTTTTTATATCTTCAATATGCTCATTTGTAAGTAAAGTTGTATTTTGAAAATAACAAGAAAATAAATTTTGAATTCCTGAATATCCAGATTGTCTTTGAATGATTACTTTTACATTAAAATCTTTCTCAAATTTTTCTACCCATGTTCTTAATGATTCTTCCTTGTCTGGTGGAATATAAAGTCTTATAGCAATAATGTTAAATTTTCCATGTTTTAAAGTTATAGTTGTCTTTTGTAAATCTTTTTCTAAAACTTCTATACCGATGGGTATTGTCCTTTTTGCTTCTTCAAACATGAAATTTTTTTTAGAATAAGAAAAAGATTCTTCCGATAAATTTATTTCTGGGTTTGAAATTGTATTATTTAGATTCATAAAAAATTAAAAAAATATAAAAGTTAAAAAAATTTATTGACTAAATTTATTATTATAGGATATAAAAGTAAATTACAATGTTTAGTAATATTTTTATTCACATCTTAGTATTTGTTTCAATGATCTTTATTTTGAAGGTCTTTGTTTTTGAGGCCTCTGTTTTAATGCTCCTCCTTGATAAGCTAAGATGTGGATCTATACCTTCTTGATAGGTTAAAGAAGGATAGATTGTGCTAGAAAAAGCCCCACATCTTATGAAAATAAGATGTGGGGTTTTTTTTTATTCACAACAATTAAATTATTACAAAATAAAATTTAAAAAGGAGTGAAAATGAATATTGCTTTAGATAAAAAAAATAAACCATGCGGTAAATCTACTGGGGCTGATGCTGTTATTAAAATGATTTTATCCGAGGGCATAGATACTGTTTTTGGATATCCTGGCGGGGCAATTATCCCTGTTTATGATTCTCTATATAAGTATAAAAATGATATAAAACACATATTAGTTAGACATGAACAATGTGCTGTACATTCCGCGGAAGGCTATGCACAGATTACCGGAAAAGTAGGTGTCTGCATTGCTACATCAGGACCTGGGGCGACAAACCTTGTTACTGGAATTGCTGATGCAATGATAGATTCCATTCCACTTGTTTGCATAACAGGTCAAGTCTCATCTTCACTTCTTGGTTCTGATGCCTTTCAAGAAATTGACATTGCGGGGATAACAGTCCCTATTACTAAATGGAATTGTATCGTAAAAAAAGCGTCTGATATTCCAAGAGTATTAAAGAAAGCTTTTTATATTGCATCAACTGGAAGGCCTGGCCCCGTTTTAATTGATATAACAAAAGATGCTCAAAATGATTCTTTTTATTGGGAAGATATAAATACAGATTTTAGAGAATATAAATATGGAAAGCCTATTTGTCTTGAAAATAATATAAGCAAAGCTGCAAAACTAATAAATGAATCTAAACGTCCTTTTTTGTTTGTTGGGCATGGTGTAAAAATTTCAAAAGCAGAAAATGAAGTTATAAAATTAATGGAAAAAGCCCAGATTCCAACAGCAGTTACACTTCTAGGATTATCTTCTGTTCCCGCAACAAACGAAAATTATGTTGGTATGCTTGGTATGCACGGAAATTATGCTCCAAATATTCTTACAAATGAAGCAGATTTAATTATTGCGGTTGGTATGAGATTTGATGATAGAGTCACAAGTGCTCTTGAAAAATATGCCCCCAATACTAATATTATTCATATTGATATTGATCCTGCTGAAATTTCTAAAAATTTAAAAGTAAAAGTTGCCCTTTCTGGAGATGCAAAAAAAATACTTCAAAAACTTTTATTGTCTATAAATAAAAATGAACACATTTTATGGTTAGACGAATTTAAAAAAGCAAGCGATGTAGAGTTTAAAAATGTAATTAAAAAAGATGTCTTCTCTAAATCTAATGAAATTTTAATGAGTGAGTTCGTAAAGGTTTTGTCAGATATTACAAAAGGGGATGCATTGATAGTATCTGATGTTGGGCAACACCAAATGATGACTGCACGTTATTATAAATTTAAAAATAAAAATTCTTTTTTTACTTCTGGAGGATTAGGCACAATGGGATATGCACTCCCAACAGCAATCGGTATAGCAAGTACATATCCTAGACAACAAGTTATTTCTATTGCAGGAGATGGCTCTTTTCAAATGACATTGCAAGAACTTGGAACACTTTCTCAAGAAAATTTAAATGTAAAAATAATTGTATTAAATAATAATTATTTAGGAATGGTTCGTCAGTGGCAAGAATTGTTTTTCGATAAAAGATATTCGTTTGTTGATATAACTAGTCCTAAGTTTGATATGCTTGCCTCATCCTATGGAATTCCAGCATTTAAACTTGATAAAAAAAATGAAATGAAAAATGTAATAGAAAAATTTTTATCTATAGACGGTTCTGCTTTATTAGAGGTTTCAGTCGTAAAGGAACAGAATGTTATGCCAATGATTGAAGCAGGAGCTTCTGTACATCAAATAAGGTTAAAGTAATTATGAATAGATATACATTATTAGTTTTATCAGATAGTGCCCCTGGAGTACTTCAAAGGCTTACATCTGTTTTTACAAGGCGTTCAATCAATATAGAAAGCTTAACTGCTTCTGAAAGTGAAATGATAAGCACTTCGAGAATTACAGTTGTTTTTAAAGCTGACAATATAGAAATTGCAAACAAAATTTTACCACCTATAAAACGTATAGTAGAGATAATTGATGCAGTTGTAAAAAAAGATGAAGAATTATTATATAAAGAGATAGCTTTTTTCAGGGTGGAATTTTCTTCAAAAGAAGAGTTGAAAGAAATCGAAAAGTTTGTATCAGATAATTATGGCAAAATTGTAATGAAAAATTGTACGACTCTTATAATTGAAAAGACAGGAAAAGAATCTGTAATTGATAATTTTTATAAAGTATTCAATCAGAAATTTAGAGTATTGTATTTTACAAGATCAGGACGTATTGCTATGCCATCAAAAACAGGAGATAGAATTATTGGAGAGCAGTTAATAGAAATATAAATATGAATAGAATATACATATATCCCCAAATGTTTAAGTGAATTATAGGCGTTTTTTTTAAATTGTAATTGTAGTTTTTTGTTGCAATTAGTGTGATTTTAAAAGTGGTATAAGCTTTGCAATGGATAAGCTTAGATATAGAAAAGAGGTAAAATTTTCCTATAAATTTTTTTAGGGGATTTATATGACGACATCAGCAATAAATAAGTTAGACAATAGTTATTATAATACTGAAAGTGCTACAGAAAGCTCAAAAACAAGTGAGTCATCATCTACTGTCGGAAAAGATGAATTCTTGCAACTTTTAATAACGCAACTTCAAAATCAAGATCCATTAAACCCTGTGGAGAATGAAGAATTTGCCGTTAATCTAGCACAGTTTTCACAAGTTGAGCAGTTAATTTCAATCAATGACACATTGGAGGGGATTTCTTCAAGTTCTTCTGAAAGTGAAGGGTTAGCTACATATTTAGGGCATCAGGTTTTGTTAAATGATAATACTATAGAAGTTACTAATAACGATGGGGGAGAAATTTTATTTAAAATACCTTCTGCATCTTCTGATGTAAATATTCAACTTCTAGATAGTAATAAAAATGTTGTCGAAACAGTTTCTTTGGGAGAATTGGAGGCTGGCGAATATACAACAAACCTTAATAATTTGACTACATCATCTGGAAATTATTCTGCAGTAGTATCATATTTAAATTCATCTGGAAGTTATTCTACAGTAAATTATTCAAGATGTGGCACGGTAAGTGGGTTTATTCCTGGAGGGGATACACCATTGCTTATAGGAGATCAGCAAATATCACTATCTGATATAAAAGAGGTTCGAGCATAAATTTTTTTAGGAGAACGTTTATGACAAATATAATAAATGGTTTATTTTCTGGTAGATCTGGAATATCTAGTCATGGTACGGCTATTTCTGTCATTGGTGATAATATTGCCAATTCTAGCACGACTGGTTACAAAACATCACGCGCGGAATTTGAAGATGCAATAGCTTGTCGTACTTCATCAGTGTTTGATCTTTCAAATCT
>CAZHFA010000068.1:0-7811 GCA_964531865.1 uncultured Bdellovibrionales bacterium | reverse complement strand
TATAAAGTAAAATGATTTAATTGTGACAGTTTATAATTTTATTTGATTTATCGCCGCAAGCTTTTTGGGTCTAAGTTTTTAGGTGGGGATTGTGGATGAGAAATCGAAGAAAGTGCAGGGTGAGCCGACGAAATTGTACTCTAGTACATTGAGGAGGCGAAGTCCCTGTACTTTGTTTGATTTATCGCCGCAAGCGTTTTGGGTCTAAGTTTTTAGGTGGTGATTGTGGATGAGAAATCGAAGAAAGTGCAGGGTGAGCCGACGAAATTGTACTCTAGTACATTGAGGAGGCGAAGTCCCTGTACTTTATTTGATTTATCGCCACAAGCACCACCTAAAAACCAAAGAAGGTGGGATCAGAGACCTGCCCCCCTTTTAATTTTGCTTGTGCCCAAAGTCTTTTGGCTATTTCTTTATTCTCATCATTCATAAGGGAGTTAACGTTATTCAAGCTAAAGATATAATTCATTGCACTTGTACAATAAATTGGAGATAGTTTCCCTTCTTGTTGTTTTAATTCTAAATCTTCTAAGAAATCTTTTAATTCTGCACATGTTTTTATATCTTCATTTCCCATATATATTTCCTTTTTATAATGTATTAAAAATTATCTATCAAGTGGTATAAACTCAACAGCTTGACTATATCTTAATGGATAATCATTAGGATCTAACAAGACTGGTTCCCTTACAATTACACCTCTAGCAACCAATCTTCTAGGCTCGATTCCTTTTCTTGTTAACTCGTTAACCATTTCTCTTGAACGACGTTGCGATAAATATTTCCCATACGTTGAATTATCATCACTTGCAACGACATAATTAGCAATTACTAATCTTGACCAAGGAAGTCTTTGCTTTGTTAACCTTGCTATTTCTTCTAATAATAAATATGCCTTAGGGCGAAGCTTTGCTTCATCTCCATAAAAGAATATGTCTGCGGGATAAAAATCTCTAGTTGGGTGCAATTTTAATCTTCTTTCATATTGCTCTTTGATGATTTCCTGTGCATAAATTTTTTCTTTTTCTTTATCTGTTTCAGCCTCTAACAATTTCATCTGATATGCAATTCGTTCTGATAACATTCCATTAACAGCCCCTAATACCGCTCCAAAACCAGCTCCTACAGCAGCTCCTGGCCCTGTTCCTGCCCCAACTTGAAATCCTGTAACCATTCCCGCTCCTGCCCCCGTAGCTGCACCTACTAATGTTGAAGTAGCAACTGGCTCGACATCATGTGCTGGCGAACAAGACAAACAACAAAAAAACATTCCACTTGCTAATAATATTTTTTTCATAAAAATTTCTTTAAAAAATTTATTTGGTTAAACTACACAATCCCTTCTCTATGTCACATAAGTTTAGATTAAATTTTGAAAAGATAGATTCATTATCTTGCATCAATATTTTTAATTTATTTAATACATCTTTTGAAGCCACAATAATTACAAATGATTTTTCCAAATTTAAATATTGTTTTGAAATATTTACGATATCTTCACTAGTTACAGCCTTTATACGACTTTCATATAATTCGTTATAATTTTTAGAAAAACCTAAAAAATTCAAACTAAATTCCCTATAAATTAACTCATCAAAAGATGATGTCTTAAAAACCTGCGTATTTATTTTCGCTGTTTTTACCTGTTTTAAGATACTTTCATCAATGTTTTTTTTATCCTTCACATCATTAACAACTTTTTCTACAAGTTTTAAAGCATTTATTACTTTTTCATTAGATGTTTCTAAAAATATTGATGAATTTCCGTACGGATTGTTAGGAAATACTCCTCCATATGTCGTATAAACTAACCCTTTATCAACCCTTAATTTATTAAAAAGCATAGATGAAAAACCACCTGTTCCAAAATAATCACTAAAAATTGCGTATTTAACTAAATCTTTCTCATCTATTTTGGGACCTTTAGATACGATGTAAACTGACGCCTGTGTTAAATCATCTTTTTTCATAAAGTATATTTCTTTTCCATTTGGACTATACAAATATCTCTTATCATCTTTTATTTGTTTTTTATTAAAATTAACACGTTCCCAATTTCCAAAATATTTACTAATAAGATAATTTATTTTTTTACGTGATATTGGACCTACTATTGTTAAATATGAATTATTGGGAATTACAAAATGTTTTTTTTCTTTCAACAACATTTCTCTTGTTATATTTTTGACATCTTCCTCTTTTGCAACATAACCATAGTTTGAAGTATTATATAAAATATTTTTTAATTTATTGCTTGCTATAGATTCTGGATAATCTTTCTGTCTTACAAGAATATCTCTTTTTTTTAATTTCCATAAATCGACTTCTTTTTGCTCAAAAATAGGATTTAAAATAATATCACTAAGCATTTTAAAAACTTCTTCAATATCTTGACTTAATGCTTTAAAAGATACATTTCCATATTCATTTCCCCAAGAAGAAGAAATTGAAGCAGAAAGTTTTTCTAAATTTTTATCAATATTTGACGCTGAAAAATTTTTAGCTCCACCTAACTTTAAGAGTCTTCCCATTGCTTCCAAAGCTAAAGGATTTTCCGTATCATCAACACTTCCTTTTATATAAAACGAACCACGAATTAATGGGATCTCCTTATCTTCATAGTATATGACCTTAATACCTTCTGATGTTTCCCATTGAATGGGAAGTGGTGGAACATAAATTTCCTTACTGTTTTTTATATTTTCCCTTTTCTTATCTAACTTATTATCTCTCTCGCCATTACAAGCTTCAAGAAAAAAAAGAAAGAAAATAATTATTAAAAAATTAAATGTCTTTTTTAGCATCACTATTTTCCTATTGTAGCTATTGTCCTATTATCAACAATTAAATATCGATTCATTGTTTTCTTTAGATCTTTTAAAGAAACTTTTTTAAGATTTTTCATCCAATACAAAACAGCCTTATAATCTCCGTACAAAAGTTTAGTTTCAGCTAACATTTTTGCGATATCTTCATTGGAATTTAAAACATCAACTGTAGAAACTAAAAATCTTCTTATAGCTATCTCTAAATCATCTTTAGAAAAATTAGACGTTCTTATCTTTTCCATTTCTTTATCAAAGATTGATATAATTTTATCATTACTACATTTTCCATTTGGTGTAATATAAAAAGCTAAATAATTAGGATATGCACTTCCTGGCCCCTCATCAATTCCAATACTACTTGCACATTTAGAATCCTTTACTAACTCTTTATACAAGGGAGAAATTTTAGAACCTGCAATAAGTTGTGAAAGAAGCGATAAAACAAGATCATCTTTGTGCGGATAATTTGGCTTATGATATGCAATATAAATGCTAGGATTTGATTTAATATTTAAGTTGACTCTTCTTTCTCCATCTTGAAATGGTTCCTTTAAAACATTCCTATTTATTTTTTCTCCTACAGGAATTTTAGAAAAATACTTCTCTAAAATTTTAAAATCTTTTTTAAAATCCACATCTCCCACAACGGCAACTACCATATTTGAAGGAATATAATATTTTTTTTGAAAATTTATAATATCAAGTGGTACTAAATGCTTTATATCTTCCTCAAACCCTATGACAGGATTTCTATATGGATGATTTAAAAACATAACTCCCAAAAATTTCTCATACATTTTTCCTTCAGGAGAATTTTCAAAACGCATTTTTCTTTCTTCTAAAATGACATCTCTTTCTTCATAAAATTGCCTAATTACAGGGCTTAATATCCTTTCTGTCTCCATCTTCGCCCAGAAATCTAATTCTTTTTTAGGGAAACTTACATAATATCTTGTTATATCTTTATCTGTACTTGCATTAAATCCTGAAGCACCTCTTTTTTCATATTCTTTTGAGAATGCCTCATCATTCCACAAGAGTTTTAGCTCTTGATGAATATTATCCCATTCTTTTTTTTGTGCTTTAGAAAATTTATTTCCTGCATCTGTTTTTTTAGAAAGCTCTTCCAAAGCATTTAATAATTTTTTTTCTTTTTTATAATCTCTTGTACCAATTTTATCCGTTCCTTTAAATGCAAGATGTTCAAAAAAATGAGATATTCCTGTTTTTCCAACATGCTCATCACTTCCCCCTACCCTTACAGAAACTATTCCAGAAAAAACAGGAGCGTATCCCCTCTTATACATTATAATGGTAAGGCCATTATCAAGGGTTTTTACAAAAACATTTTTAAATAAATGTTCTAATGATTTTAGTGCAACATCTTCAGAGCTTTTAAGTTTTATAGCTTCATCTTTAGCATAAGAATTTAAAGAAATGAAAAAAACAAAACAAAAAAGATAAACGAATCGACAAAGAATCTTTTTTTTTATAAACCTTTTACTACTCATTATCTCTGCTTCCAAATGCTCCTAACCTAATTAAATAATAAAGTAATGTTAAAATAGCAGACACAGTAGCTGCAACATAAGTCATTGCAGCAGCATTTAATACTCTAGAAATAGTGGCTCTCTCATTGTCATAAATTATTCCTTGAGAAAAAAGAATTTCTTTTGCTCTTCTGCTTGCATCAAACTCAACAGGTAAATTTATTATTTGAAAAACCACAACTGCAGTGTATGCAATTACACCAAGTTTTATTAGTCCTGCACTACTTAACACAGCTCCTATCAATAATAAAATCATTGAAGCATTAGAACCAAAAGAAGCTACTGGAACAACAGCATTTCTTATTTTTAAAAATGGATAAGATTTTGCATCTTGAATAGCATGCCCTGCTTCATGGGCAGCAACACCAAGGGATGATAAAGCGGTATTATCATACACTTCTGGACTTAACCTTAACACTTTAGCCCTTGGGTCGTAGTGATCCCCTAAAGTATCTTGTATCCTCTCAATTTGTACATCGTGAAGGCCATTTGAATCTAAAATTTTCCTAGCAGCTTCTGCTCCCGTAACATGACTTATTGACTGTATTTTTTGTCCTTTATTAAATGCCATCTTCACTCTAAATGAAGCAAACATGGCAAACA
The DNA here is from genome assembly GCA_964531865.1 of uncultured Bdellovibrionales bacterium. Taxonomy (GTDB): domain Bacteria; phylum Bdellovibrionota_C; class UBA2361; order UBA2361; family CAKMMH01; genus CAZHFA01. The sequence continues at coordinate 2,830 of CAZHFA010000068.1, read as the reverse complement.
AAATTGCAGGTGCAAGAATCACAAAATAAAGCGGATCAAACCCGATCATTTTTCCTCCAAACAATAATTAAACTTTGAAATCATTTTACAAAAATCAACATTTACAATTTAACCATATTATTTAAATTTTTCAATCAAGAAAAAATTCAGAAAAATGACAAAGTCCATCTAAAACATTTGAAGGAGCAATTATAATTTTTTCATCATCATTTTTATCTTTAAATTTAAGTTTAAAGCAAACCAAATGAAGAACGGATGCAATTTTTCCATTATAAAAATTATCTCCAATAATTGGAAAGCCAAGAGAACTTATATGAACTCTTATTTGATGAGTCCTGCCTGTAATAGGTTTTGCTAAAAGAATTGTACTATTTTTTTCTTTATCTCTTTTTATAACCAAAAACACAGTTCTAGCTTGCTTCCCCTCGTAAGATGACACGCGAAGAACAGGGTGATCCTTGCTCTTATCAATACAAAAATTACAATCATACTCATTCCAAGGGACAATTCCGTCGACCTCTAACATGTAAAATTTTTGTATTCTTTTATATTCAAATAATTTCTGAACAAACTCATTTGTATCTTCCTTATAACTTCCTATCACAAGCCCTTGAGTAGAAGTATCAAGTCTACTTGGAATATGAACAGATGTGCCATAATACTTTTCAAGATATGATCTTAAATTAAAAAAACGTTGTTCTTTAGATGGAATTGTAGGTAATTTTCTTGGCTTATAATAAATGACTATCCCGTTTTCTTCATAAACTATATTGTTTTTATCAAACTTTGGGAAAAAATCCTCTATTTTATCAATATCAAATTTTGGCTCATAATATTCAATATTAGCTGGAAAATCTATTATCTCACTTGAATTTAAAATAGGATTGCCATTTACAAACACACCACCTAGATAAAAACGCTTATCCCATGAATCTGGAAAAATTTCAGGAAGTACACTAATAAAATAATCTTTTATACTTATAGGAAAATTATCTAATTTTTGAAAAAAATAACGCTTACTTGTAAAAGTATTTTGAATTCTTTCTAAATTAACGACACTATTTTTCATTTTTAATGATGTGCTCTGCTCTTTCAATTCTCATCCTACTTGCCTTATGGACATCCACATTATTTAAAGCTATTTTTATACGCTCTAATCTAACTAATAAATCCTCTTTTGATAAACTTAAATCAATCGGAGCATCATAAGTAAAACCAAAATATTTTTCAAGATTAGTTAGCATGAAAATTAAATCAGGAGAAAAAAGGGTTTCTATATTTTTATCAAGTAAATCTTTTCTCTTATTTCTTACTTCCACAAGCTCAATAAGTAACGATTCTTGCCCTGCAAGTAAAGTAATATCAGCAACTTTAGAAACACATTCAGCAAGCTCTTTTTTTTCCGCAAAAGATGACAATGCCTTCATTCCACTATATTCCCTTTCTCCATCTTCTTTTTCTATAACAGCTCCGACAAAATTACTATTTGCACCATCAATATTAAAAACTATTTTTATCAAACTATTTGTATTTATAATTTTTACATCATCAATAAATTTTATTTGTTTAGCATCAACTAAAATTCCTTGTGCCGATTTTATTTTTTCATCACTTTTTACAAAATTAAATGTAACGGTATGAGAAACAGCAACTGCATTAGTGCCGACCAAAAATATAAATATAAAAACAAAAAGTATTTTTTTCATCTAAAAATCCGCCTTATTTTTTATCTCATTTATTAACTTTATAATATGTTCCCTTACACTAACATCTCTTTCTGCAATTAAAGCCTCTTCAGATGCTTTTTGCAAAATATCATTTTTCTTTCCGGTATATTCTTTTTTTAACTTACAATTCCTATACACATTATATGTTCCGGAAATAAATCTTTTTGATTTATTAACACTTGAATATGTATCAATCACAAACCGATAACTCAAAGATTCTTTTGGAAAATAAACATCAAAATCGTATACAGGCTTATCGTTCTCATCCCAATAAACTTGTCTAGATGGCACATCCATCACATGACCATCTATCACTGCAATCAATCTAATTTTATGATTAACATTTCTAGTGCCAAATAACTTTGCTTGTAATACCATTGGAAGTCCTTCAGCCCCAAAGTTCATTCCTGAAGGGGGAATATGTAAAAGATTTTTTTCAGTAACACAAAAAGCATTATTAGAAAAAACTAATATTCCAACAAATAAAAATATTGTAAAAAATGTTTTTAATTTATTAAATTTAAACGCCATGTTCCTTTTTCACCAGTTATTTTATTTAACACCTCTCCCGTAATCATATTATTTTTAATTTCTTTTGCATTAAAGACAAGCACTACTCCATTAGCACTAACCTCAATAACATCCTTAAAATCATTAAAAAACATAATAGGTGTAAATCCTTCTTCTTTTATATCAAAAAACACATTATTATCTTTACTTATCAATGAAAATGAAATTTTATCTAATAATACACCAAAAATTTCACCATAATATAATCCATCTACAAGCCTTGGGAATGTTAATTTTACAATATTTTTCCCATCCACAACAACATTCTGATTTAGGCTATCCTCTAGTTTTTTATTATCGTTTTTATCAAAGAAACCAAATAATGATAAAAGAAAATAAATAACCACTAATAAAATTATATATAAGATAAAATTTACCTTTTTATTAGAAGATTTTTCATAATGAGAACCCCTTGTATTTGTTTTTTTTAAATCTTCTAACTTTTCTTTATTAAGATCTTCAAACGTTTTTCTTGTCTTTTCACCTAAAGTTAAATCATTTCTTAAAGGTTGTTTGTTGTTTTCTTTCTTATC
>CAZHFA010000067.1:0-7829 GCA_964531865.1 uncultured Bdellovibrionales bacterium | reverse complement strand
TTATGTCAACGGGCGCGATCAGAGCGGGACGGGCTTTCGTCGAACTTTTTGCCGATAATACCAGACTCCAACAGGGGCTGCGGCTGGCCGAGGCGCAAGTTAAAGCGTTCGGCTCGCGCGTCTCGGAGATCGGGCGGCAGGTTGCGACGGTCAGCCTCGTTCCGGCGGTCGGCGGCGCCATCGGCACTAAAATCTTCGCGGGCTTCGACGACCAGATGCGGGCGGTCCAGGCCGTCACGGGGAGTACGGGAACGGAGTTCGACCAACTCACCGAAAAGGCGAAGTTTTTAGGCCGTACCACGTCGTTTACCGCAGCCCAGGTGGCCTCCGGAATGCTGGAGTTGGGACGCGCCGGCTTCAAGTCGGTCGAAATTGATGCGGCAATCGCGCACGTGATGGATTTAGCCCGCGCCACCCAAACCGAGATTCCCCGCGCTACGGAGATCGCCGGAAACGCGTTGCGCGGTTTCGGTTTGGATGCCGACCAAATGGGGCGCGTCTCGGATATTTTAGCCACAACGGCGAATAACAGCGCTCAAACACTCGACGACCTCGGCGAGGCATTTAAATACGTCGCGCCTGTGGCAAGCGCTGCCGGAATGTCCTTAGAGGATACGGCAAAAGTCCTCGGCACGTTGGCGAATTTCGGAATCAAGGGGAGTATGGCGGGAACGAGCGTTAAGAACATTCTTACCCGCATGGCCGACCCCGCCGTCCAAAAAGTCTACGAAAGCCTCGGCGTTTCGGTGAAAGATACGGAGGGGAACCTTCGAAACATGGCGGACGTCCTAAAGGATGTCGGGATCGCCACGGCAAACCTTCCGAACGCTGAAAAACTCGCGATCTTCAAAGAATTATTTGATATGAGGGCGCTCGCCGGGGGCGCGAAACTCTCCGCCGAATCGTTCCAGAGTCTTATTGACGCGATCGACAACGCCGCCGGCGAATCAAACCGTGTCGCTAAAACAATGGATGCCGGCATTGGCGGCGCCTTTCGAATGTGTCTCTCCGCCGCAGAAGGTGTCGCGATCGCCGTCGGGGAAACGCTCGCGCCGGAAATTCAGAAATTCACCGAATATTTAACAGAATCACAGACAAAAATCACCGACTGGATCAACGCGAATAAAGAAACAATCATCTCGGTCGCACTGTTGTCCGCGAAACTTCTCGCGCTTGGCGCAGGTCTATTCGCGTTCGGTAAGATCGCGTCCGGCGTCGGCGTTATGATTGGAATATTCCGTTCTTCGATCGTCGCCGTCCGGACCATCGTCGCCCTACTTACGACGGACATTTCTAAAATCGGCAAAATCTTCGGCAATCTCGGCAGTTTATTTAAACCGATTGAACCGATCAATGCCTCGGTCGACGCCAAGTCGGCCGGAACGGTCCAGACGTTGGGCGTATCGGCGCAGAGTGCGGCAGTTTCGGTGGGCCAGCTCAATACGGCGCTCACGACGATGCGCGCCGCCGTGGCGAACGTCACGCAAACGGTGGCGTCGCTCCTTACACCGCTATCGCAGCTTTTGAGCCTTTTGCGGCCCGTCGTAACGGTTCTGAGCAACAGCGCCAAATCGGCGGGAACACTTGCCAAGGCGCTAACCCCACTCGCTAAATCGCTCCAGGCGACGAGTGTCGCCGCGGGAAACCTCTCACGCAATAACACAGCCCTCGCCCGATCGTTTACCGTTATGGAGACGCGCGTTACCGTTAATAACGCCGCGCTCAAAGAGAATCAGACGGCGGCGAAAATGGCGGCTGTTTCGGTCCGTTCGACCCGAACGGCGGTCATGTCCGCCGCAAAAGGCTATGCGTTCTATACGAAAGCAATTCAAGAGAATACCGCAGCGATCACGCAGAACGTTCAGGCGGGCGGAGTCGCGCCGAACGTCTATTTTGCCAACGCGGCGGCTGTCAAAACAGAGACCGCCGCTTTTGTTCAGAATGAAGCGGCACAGACGGCCAATTCCGGCAAGACAGCCGAATTAGCAACGGTGCGAACGGCAGAAACGGCCACACTCTCCGCCGATACGGCCGCTTTGGAGACAAACACAGCGTCGACGGCGGCCAATACCGCAGCGACCTCCGCAGCGGCCAACACAGCGTCTGTTCACGTCGCGGCGGAAAACGCCGAAGCGACCGCCGAGGCACTCTCCGCGACCGCGACCGATGCCAGTACCGCGTCGACCATTGCGGAGACAGCGGCGACCAGAGCGGCCACCGAGTCGAGCGTCGCCAACGCCGCCGCTCAGAGTGCGGAAGCCGGTTCTTATGCCCTTTCGGCCACGGCGGCGGATGCCCATGCCGCGTCGGTGATCGGTAATACCGCCGCGACCGAAGCGAATGCCGTTACGGTCGCCGTGGATACGAACTCGCTCGTCGGGAACAGTGTTTCGCTGGAAGGCAATTCGGCGGCGCTGGCGCAAAATACGGCGGCGACCGTTGCCAACGACACCGCTCTCAAAACGCTCACCGCCGATTCCATCGTCGCCGGCGGCGTCTTTACTAAATTGGGCGTCGCTATTAAGACGACATTCGCCGCTAAAACCGGCGGTTTTTTGGCGATGACCAATGCCGAGGCATTCTCGAAGACCGCCAATACGATGAAGAGCGCATGGCTCGGTGCGTCCGCGTCCGTCACGAATAGTTTTGCCGCAATGAAAGCGTCCGCAACCGGGGCGATGTCGAATATCGCGTCGCTCTTTAAATCGTCGGCCGCCGCTGTGCAGAATTTTTCCGTCGCTTCCACGGCGGCAACCGTTAAGACGACGGCGCTCACGGTCGCTCAGAAGGCCCAAACCGCCATTATGACCGTGGGAAGCGGAATTTTGCGGGGTGTCACGGCAACGCTCGGTCTGTTTTCGAAGGCTAATGTAACATCTGCGGCCAGCGTTGTCAAGGTAACGACGGTCTCGCTCGCCGCAAAGGGGGCTGTCGCGGCTTATGGCGTCGCGTCGACCGTCTGCGCCGGTGCGGTCAAAGGACTTTCTGCGGCAATGGCGCTCATGTGCGCCCACCCCGTCATCACATTCTTGGGCGCGATTACCGCCGCCGTCGCCGCGTTCATGATCGCTACAAAAAAAGCGAAAGTCGAAGTATCGGAACTCTCCGACGCGGTCGCTCAAATGAACGATACGAGGAGTAAAGAACGCGAATCCGATAAGAAGGAATTTGACGTCGCAGTCAATCTTTCGAACCGCGATAATTTGTCGGACGAACAGTTTTCACAGGCGAAGGATTACATCGAGTATTTACAGGATAAATACGGCGACCTCGGCTTTAATGTGGATGAAAAGAATAAGCGAATCTCTACGTCGGCGGACACAAAAAAGAAATTCGATTCGGCGTTAAAAGATCAGGAACTGAACGATAAAGAGCGCTCGGTAAAGGAGATTGAGGGTAATTTGCAGACGCTTCGCGGTGAAGAAGAAGCGATCAAAAAGGACATGGAATCATGGGGCGGGAGTCACGGCGCACGAGGCAAAGAAAACGTGGCCCGCCTGAACGAAATCGGCAATCAGCGCGTGTCGTTAATGCACCAGAAAGCCGATGTGGAACGCTCAATTCGTGACCAAAAGACCGAATCGGTCCAAGAGGCCGCTGACGAAAGCCCGGCTTTTAAAGTGGATGAATTCGAGACGCGGCTCAGCGGTAATGCTTCTCAAGGCAGTCATGAAGAACTTGCCAAACTCCAGAATGAATATCAGCAGGCGTCTTCCGAACTTCAGTCCCAAATCGACAGCGCGAAAACGCCGGAGGAAAAAGCGGCGGCGCAGGAACGATACGACAACCTCGCGCAGCTCTTTGAGAAGAAAGAAGCCGAACTGATCGCCGCGCTCCCGGAGACAAAAACGCAGGATGAATTCTGGAACAAGATGGCCGAAAACGGCCAGAGCGAGGAAGAAAAAGAGATTGAGCAGCTGAACAAAGACCTAACCGCTGTCTTAGAAGCGATCAAAACGGAAATTTCCAACGGTCTTATTACACCCGAGGAAGGCGCTGAAAAGCAGCGGAAGGCGACCGAAGCGACCGATCAACGCGTTGCCGAGACGCGCCAAAAATACGCCGACGAACGCAAAAAGAAACTTCAAGAGAGCGCTCTTGATCCTTACGAAATCGCTCTTGATACCGCCGGCCTGAAGCGAGACACGAAGCGGACCGCGCTCGACGCGGCCAAACGTTCGGGGAACGCCGAACAAATCCATCGGGCGCAGACCGAATACAATCGCGCCGAACTCAATTACCAGAACGCCGAACGAAACAAGAACCAGAAAAATTTCGATATCTCGACTGCCCAAATGCATTCCTCCTTGAGTGACTACAATAACGCGGGAGAAGATGCCGAAAGACGCGAGGACGCCAAACGCCGATACGACGAGGCGAAATCACAGCGCGACACCGCCCAAAACTATTTTGCCGAAAACGATACCGAGGAGAATCAGCTCGCGCAAAATGTGCAGGAAACTCAAACCGTTCTGGCCGAAAAGGGGCTGGCGCTCGAAGACGCACGGAAATCAGGCGACTCGGCGAAAATCGCTGCGGCGAAAAAAGAGTTCGGTACAGCACAGCAGAACGCGTATCGCGCCCAGCAGAAACAGAACTTATTTACAACGAGCGCGGCGGCGAACCAGTCGGTCGAAACCACGTCCGCCGACCTGGCGCAGAAGGAACTCGCACTCCAGCAGGCGCAATTCTCCGGCGACCCGGAGATGATCGCGCAAGCTCAAGGTGATTACGATGAGGCTGACTACGCCATGAAACAGGCCGAATACAAGCAGGCGCTCTCCGAAGCGCAAAATAGCGATTACGCCGTTTCCGAAGCCGAACAGAATTTGCAAAATGTCCTGAAAAACGGAACTCCCGAGGAGAAACAGGCGGCGAAAGAAGAATTAAAGGCGGCCAAAGCCGAGAGGAAAGATGCCTTCGCCCGTCTCTCTTCCTTCGACACCGGAGCCGCCGTCGCCGCCGCCTCGCCCGATTACAGCAATCCGGAGACTGAGCAAAATCGAGATGACGGCGAAGAAGGAAAAACGGAAATCAAAAATGCCTCGTCAGGAACATTCGACGCGTTCGAGGCACTCGGCTCCAATTACGACTGGACACGGAATAACGGCGAAAAGCAGTTGTCCGCGCTAACGGATATTAAGTCGATCCTTGAGGACCGGGACGGCGCTTATTTATAAGGAGTTTTTCTAATGGCAGAAGAAATCATCTGCGAGGAGTGTTACGATTCGCCGAGTTATAAGCCGACGTTTAATAAAGGCGGAACACCATCCGGAACGACGCATTTGCGCGTAAAAAACACGGCGGACCGGGACGTCGCTTATCGGTCCGCAATCGCCTGGTTAAACGCAAATCGGCGAACTTTTTATGGACTGTGCATTCAGTCTATTGAAATTAAACCGATTGAGGGGACAGACTGCTGGGACGTCAACGTCGAGTACGGCTACCGCAAGGCCGATTTGAATGTCGTCCTTGATTATAAATTCCAGACGACGGGCGGCAGTTCTCACATCACCCGCACCTTTGAAAACGTCGTCTCCAAGAGCTGCGTCAACGGGCTCCCCGCGTATGATTTCGGCGGCGCGATCGGAGTGAACTCCGAAGGTGAAGTCGAAGGGGTGGACATCAAGTCCCCCGCGTTCTCATGGTCGCAAACACAGGCTTTTCCGGTCGAAATGGTCACTTGGGAATTTCGCAAGATGCTCGCATCTTATACGGCGAAAGTCAATAATGCACCATTTATGGGCTTCGATGCGGGCGAGGTCTTATTTGAAGGAGTGACCGACGGACAGCTGGCGCATGATACCAATGAAGAGACGGGGAATATCTTCTGGTATTATAAACTGACCTTCTCGTTCAGCGCAATGCCGAACATCTACGGCATCCAAATCGGCGACGCAATAGTCGACAAATGGGGCTGGGAATACCTTTGGATACTCTGGGAGACGATTGTCAGCGGCAATACAACGACTAAATATCCGAGAAACGTCTGCGTCGAGCAGGTCTACGAAACGGCGGACTTAAACGACCTTGGACTTTTAGAAGTTTAACCGAACGGCCGTTGAGAACGAAGATTATTTACCGCGCTGTAAGGATAAAGCAGGAGCCGCGCTGGGCGCGGGAGCATAATATGACAACATTAATTCGCCGTGACGAGCTGATACAGATGTTAAGTGAGTGGAAATCAGGTGTTCTTGGCGGTAAAAACGCGCACCGAATCGCCGGACGAGGAACGGTCCTTTTACTCAATCAGGGTCCGGACATACTCTCTGGACTCCCGCTGGCGGTAAAGGGACGAATGTTCCCGAATGTGACAGAAGACCAGGCGATTACCGAATACCTCACCTACGGCGTCCAGCTGCGCGGCGATACGCCGTCGGACGAAACGTCGGACCAGATTATCGCCATAACCGCAGAACCGATCTATTCCGGCCGCGTCGGACGAGTGTGGCTCGGCGGCGTCATCGGCGCGTCGGTGAGCGTTTCCGATAATTCACACGGTTATGTCAAATGCAATTTTAGCGGATTATTTTCCTCCGACGAAGGCCCGTTCCGGCTTGTCGCCCACGTCGGCTCCTTCGCGTTTATTATGCCGAGCGGTCTATTATCGATTGAACAATCTTCGGACGACCATTCTTCGAATGAACAAACTTCGGGCGGCCATTTAATTGGTACGATTACAGCGGTGAACGGCAGTGATTATACGATTGACGTCGGCGGCGTGGATTATAACGCCAATTCTCCGTTAGGAGTTCTGGAGTCGGGAACGAGAGTGGCGATCGATCAGAGTCGGAGCGGCAACTGGAATATTATTTCGGCGGAATGCCCGGAAGAAGAGGCAAGCAATGAATAATAAAATAAAATTCTCTCCTGGCCGATGCTGTTGTCCAGGCGCGTCAGAGGACTGGGACCATACTCCCTGCGCGGAACTGGGCGAAGGACTTTGGACGATTCCGACTACGGATATTGAATCGCTGATGAATCAGCTTTCGCAAGTAAAAGGAGTCCCAACAAAGCAGTACGGATATGCGAAAGTTTCGACCGGTCATGTCATCGGCGGCAATCTGGTCAACAGCTTCATTATTAATCGTGATACGATTACCTATAGCTGCGATATTGCCCCGTGGTGGCAGATAGGAAGCAGCGGTCCCGTGATGTCTATACCGTTCGGGGAAGATGAAAAACTAATTCTGCCGGCTTGGAACAGTCCGACGTCCGGAATATGGGCTCAAAATGAAGGGGCTGATCTTGACGTAATTTTTTGCGCTTTCGGAAATTTTCAAAAATGTTTTTCTTTTGACAGAGATATCGAGCTTCATTCGGACCAGACGATTCGTCTGCCGGTGAATTGGACACTTCGTCGAGGTACGCGAGCGACGCCGGCCGAAATAGATGAACCTTATCGAGGACTGGGGAATTTCGACTCCTGGAGTATTACAAGAGGTTGTCAAGAATGTCATGGAAGTCATACCATTTATTTTCAAGAGATTTATGTGGACGAATCCTATCCAATAACATCCTTCACACCGATAATACAGCGTTCCGGCTGGCAGGACAATGGCTTTGATGGTTTTCAAGTGGGCGATCCCGCTGAAATAACAGCCGCGGCCGCCGGATGGAAATTATTTACGCCGTCCGATTTAGAATTAAAAATATCGTTTGTCAATGGTCTTTTTCCTGTATACCAATTTAATAGTTCTGGCTCTTTTGTGCAGTGTCCGCAAAATGCTTCATCCTGGCCGCAGACACTCGGTGAAGAGGCACTCAACGCTAGTTTTCATAACGCGAATTTTGCGCCGGTTCTGCATTATGGCACCGGAATACCTCTC
>CAZHFA010000066.1:6292-7913 GCA_964531865.1 uncultured Bdellovibrionales bacterium | reverse complement strand
CGGTTGCGCTGCGATATTTTGCGTGACTCACTGGCGCTGAGATAGTTCGGGTTCTTCGCCGCGGCTTTGCCGCTCTTATGATTTAACATTTTATTACTTACCTCTTCATCTTGGGGTCAAACGCATCGCGCAGGCCGTCACCTACGAAGTTGAACCCAAGCACAGTCAGCAGAATCAGCAGCCCGGCGGGCAGCCAGATGAACCAGTAGTTGGTCATTACATAGGGATTGCTGGCGGCGTTGATGATGCTGCCCCAGGAGGCCAGCGGGTGCTTGATGCCCAGCCCTAGGAAAGACAGCGTCGCCTCCGTAAGGATAATGCCGCCAAGGCCCATGGTAGCCTGCACAATCAGCAAAGGCATGACATTGGGCACAAGGTGCTTGCCAATGCGGCGGGAGATGCGGATGCCAGTGGCCTCCGTGGCCACCATGAAATCTTGTTCGCGAAGCGCCAGTATCTGGCCGCGTACCACGCGGGCTATACCCGTCCAGCCCAGCAGGCCAAGCAGGAACATCAGCAGGAATACCCTCAAGTAGGGGTTCATCTCCAGCGTGTCCATCACTGAGCCTGTGATAATCAGAATCGGCCAGGTGGGGATGCAGTTGAACAAGTCAATGAAACGCATGAGCAGGGTATCTACCCATCCACCAAAGTAGCCCGAGATGCCACCAATCATGACGCCGATGAGTATCTCAAGCAGCACGACTACAAAGCCGACCATCAGGGAGATGCGCCCGCCGTACATAAGTCGAGTCAGTACATCCATGCCGTTTTGATCCGTGCCCAGGAAATGCTTGGCGTCTGGCCGGTGATACATGTCAAACACATGCGTGTCCACCAGGCTTTTGATGACGTAGGTCTGGTGAACAAGGCTGACGGTGTAGCTGACGTCACCGTGGACAAAGCTCTTTATGTTCTCCTCGATGGCTTGTTTCGCTGCGTCCTTGAAATCAAGTGTCAGAAACACATCGGGAGAGATGGCATTGACAATAATGCCGGAAATATCGGCAAACCGCGTCTCCTGCATGCCTTCAAGGCGATTGACAGTGTAGCCACCCTGTTTTTTTACCAGCTCGTAGTTTACAGAGTCTACGTTAAAGCCGGCCGTGCCGGCGGCAATGGCTTCTTCAGCAGCAAGACGGAAAGGATAGCTGTCTATCAGCGCCTTATCCGATTTGTTAGCAGCGTCAAATATGTTCATGGATACAAGCGCGATATTCCTGGTTTCGCCGATTTGCACTTCATTGCCATTGCGCACGATGACATAGCTCTTGCTGTCAAATGAAAATCCGTTTTCTTTTGCTTTGTAGGCAGCCTCAAACGCAGACTTGAACTCCTTTTCCGCGGTAAAACTCCCAATGGGTGAATAGGCAAACAGTACTTTGTGCACCGATACGTCCACCAGCGGCTTCAGTTGGTCGATGATATACAGGTTCTCGCCTATGGCGGTATGGGTATAGCTTTTGCCCGAGGAGCTGAAGCTCGGCTCCCCGTTGTTGAGCGCGAGGATAAAGCGGGCATAAGCGCCCCTGTCAAAGCTTTCGCCTTCGATGACGCTGACGCGCAGCTCGCTATTCCTCGTCGCGCCGGCATACTCTTTGAGCATCGTCTCGGTGGAGAA
>CAZHFA010000066.1:0-6206 GCA_964531865.1 uncultured Bdellovibrionales bacterium | reverse complement strand
CAGATATATGATCTTTTTTAAGCGATGTTTCGTCTGCGGCGGGTCGATTGATTGGCTTTTTTTCACTCATGTCTGCCACCTCCTCAGTTAATCCGCACGCGGGGGTCGGCCACTGCGTACATGATGTCGGCAATCATCAGCGAAACCTGCGTCAGCACGATGCTGAAGACCGAATAGAACATAGTAAAGGGAATGTCACCAGCCTTCATGGCGTCATAGGCGATGTAGCCGATGCCGGGTATCTGGTAAAGCGTCTCCGTGATCAGGGAACCCGCGAACATGCTTGGTAACAGGTAACTCATATAGGATACGAGGGGAATCATGGTGTTACGGAAAGCGTGCTTGTATATGACGGTTTTTTCAGACAGGCCTTTGGCGCGGGCGGTACGGATATAGTCCGCGCTGAGCACCTCAAGCATGTTGGTGCGCGTGAAGCGCATCATGCCGCCGACCGACAGCATGGTCAGCGTCAACACGGGAAGAACAAGATGATGGGCCATATCGAGCAGCTTGCCCCAGGTACTGAGCTGTTCATAATTGCGGCCCACGATGCCGTATAGGTCAAACCAGTTAAGGTTGATGGCAAATGTATACTTCAGTAATGTGGACAGAAAAAAAGAGGGCAGTGAAATACCCATCAAGGCAAAAAAGGTGATGGCGTAGTCTGTCCGCGAATATTGCTTCCTGGCGGCCGTGATGCCAAGCGGGATGGCAATTATCATCTGCAGAAAAAAGGTCGTGATATTAAGCGCGACGCTATACCAGATAACATCCGCAAATTTGGCGGTCACGGGGACATTATAAAGCCAGGAATCCCCAAAATTACCGCGCACGGCATCCGTCAGCCAGCCTGTGAATCCTGTGAATACATCCGTATCGAGCCTAAAGAGTTTATTTAGCTGAGCCAACCATTCGGTATAGCTCTTGCTGTTGGGCATAGTTGCGCGCTGGCGCGCGATATTCTCAACGTAACTGGAGGGCAGGCTTCTGATGACCGAATAAACGATGAACGCGCCGAACACGATGATAATGATGGCGAGAAACACCCTCCGGATAACAAACTTAGACATGCGAATCCTCTTATTCAACAAAATATCCGGGTTGGGCCGGCAGAAGCCGACCCAACCCGGTTGGCCCCGAAGGGTTTAGTTCATTTCGATGAGCTCGATGTCATTCATCCAGCCCCAGAAGGTAGTGATGTCGGGGGTAACGGTGGCCATGTTGATGCGCTGCGTGCTGAAGATGATGCAGTTCTGGCGCTGATAAGCGGGAATTTCAACTGCCCAGTCAACAATCAGATCAAGAGCCTGCTTGTAGACGGCCTTGCGGAATGCCTGGTCGTCGGACTTGCGGGCCTCATCAATCAGCCTGTCCAGTTCTTGATCAGCAATGTGATAGTGGTTGGAGTCGGAACCGCCCAAGCCCACGATGTTGCTGGAGTTGTAAATCTGGTACATGTCGGGATCGATGGTAGCGCCCCAGGCTGCCGTCCACAGTTCCTGCTTGCCGCTATCCAAGGCGTTCCAGAGGATGTTTGAGTCGGCGGGGTCATTGATGGTCAGCGTGATGCCGATTTTCTCAAACAAGCCCTTAGCCCCGGTGAGTACCGCAAAGGAGGGGTGATTGCCTGTGCCGTCGCCGGGGATGATGACTTCATAAACCAGTTTCGCGCCATCGGGAGCGGCGGTGAACTTGCCAGAGGCATCGTCAAAGGTGTAGCCTGCGGCTACCAGATAGCCCTTGGTAGCCGCGAGCGCCGCGTCATAGCGCTGCTCGGCGGTCATCTCTGAGGTGTAGATATCTTTACCGTCAACATCCACTGAGAAGGCAATCTTGTAGTCAGGGTCGGTTGCCTGGGGAGCTGCCCAGGAGGTGTTGGAAATCGGATAGTTGATGACAGAAGCCGCCTCGCCGTAGTAGCTGTCATATGCAACGCCGCGGAAGGCTGCCAGCACAGTTGCCAGGCCTTTACGAAGGTTCCTTGAGGCGACAGAGCTGGGCTCGCCACCCACATTAACGGTATCGGCATTGAGACCAATGTAGCCGTAACCCAGATTGTCAACCTTGGAGGTGGTCACGACATCGCCGGTGATTTCCTTGTTGGTGTTCAGACTGGCAATGGTCTCGAAGTTGGCCTTGGTACCGTTCATTTCGCCGGCATCGACAACACCGCTGCTCACACCTGTGGGCACTTCGGCCGACGCGGTTTCCTTAAACTGGATATACTTAGTTTTAGGCATGCCCTTATAGTAATTTTCGTTGGCCTCAAAGTAGACGATACGATTGTCATACTTGACAAATTTGTATGCGCCCGCGCCCATGGGCTGTGAGGTCTTGGACTCAGCGATAGTAAGGTCGCCGAAGGGGTGGCCGAACTTGTTGTTGTCATAATCGTACTGGGCTTTGTCACCGTAGTAGTGCAGCGGCGCAATGCTCAGGCCGAGGATGGAGTACACGGCGGGGGCTGCGTAGCCTGTGGTCTTGACCTCGACGGTATACTGGTCAAGCTTCTTGATGCCCGCGATGTTCGGGATACCCTGACCGCCCATGGAATCATCCTTGGGGCCCCAGAAGCCGATAAAGGCGTTCTTGGTCACTTCGTAGACGTCCACACCGTTTGGTGATTCGCCGGCGGCAACATAGGCCTTGGAATCGTTGCCGTAAGCGGCAGTCACTTCAGCGAAGTAGTCGTCGACTGTAGGATAGGCTTCCGCGCTTAAGTCAAAGGTCTTGCCGGACTTGGCCGTCAGCACCTTGTCCTTGACTTCGCCAAAGCCCCACATTGCCATACCCAGAACAACCTTGAGCTCATCCTTAGCGGTGACTTCCTCTTCGGTGTAGCCGATGTTGTCGGGCGCGTAGCTGATGTAGTTGGTAAAGACGGTATCAATGATGGACTCAACGTCGCCCTTCCAATTGGCGTTCAGGTTCGTCCAGAAATCGTCCTGCTGTTCTTTGGTCCAAGCGTCGCCCTCGGCCCAGACGTGGTCTTGGCCGGCAGCATAAAGGTCATCGGCCAGCTTGGCGTACTTTTCATACACGTCGCTGCTTGTCTGCGTGCGGTAGTCGTTCAGCCCAATGATGGGGTAAGAGTTGAGCGTAGTGGATCCTACATAGCTGGGGTCCAGGTATACATAATAGGTGAAGATAAGGTCATCAGCGGTTACCGGCTCTCCATCAGAGAACTTGAGATCCTCGCGGATCTTGGCAGTATAGGTGGTGATATCGGCCTCTTTGTCATACTTAACGGAGAGGTCAGCCGGACCCTTGTAGAGGTAGTCCGTCCCATTGTAGGAACGGGTCTCGCCCTCAATGGCGTTGTAGACGATGCCGCCGAGGCGGTCAGTCGTCATCAAGGCAAGCTGTGTCATGGCGGAGACGTCCATGTCATAGGCCGTGTCGCCAAAGAAGGGGCTAAACTTCTGGCTGAAAGGGGAGTAGGCGACCACGAGAGGTTTGTCGGCCGTCTCGGCAAACGCCGGGACGAACGAAGCCAGCATGGCCACTGCAAGAACTAGGGCAAGTGTTGTTTTGCGCAGTTTCATAGGTTCCTCCTTCTAATTGTTTGCAGGTATTGCCTGAATCTATCGACAGCAAGTCCTACATGAATATAGAGGATTATACTCAGTAATTATTCTGGTGTCAATGAAACCGATGCTTTTGAACATGATACATTCTTAATAACAAAAAAACACAGTGTGGAAATAGCGATAACTGGCAGGCTGAGCACCAATAAAGCTGACTCTTTGGAAATCGGTGAGCCGAGTAAAACCATCACAATGTCTGACAGCGCCAGCAGACCGCAGGTAATCGCAATACCCATTTGGCTATGCCGAAACCTCATCCAACTTCCTTCATACTGGCTCTGTGTCATCCTTTCCTCCCAGGCGAAAAATCCAAACGCGGCCAGAGAGGCACGACCCATAAAGAAGAAAAGAAAAAGGAAAAAAGGCATTACATAAAGCGTTCTCAGACCGTACGGATCCGAACTGCCGATGAAAAAAAGAAGTGTGAATTGAATCAGGCATTGAAACAACAACCCAATTTTCAGCCGGCGCAGGTTTCTCCCATGAAGCACAGGCACATAATAATCCCCTGTATAGTTGTATTCTCCCTTGGCGCCATTCCCGGTCGGCGTGTAAAGATTCAAGTGCTTACGCTTGGCCATGATGGTCTCCTCCTCATTATTCATGCTATAATAACATATCATCAAATCACCGTCATACGACCGGAAGGGGGACTGCGCATGAAAAAGCCTGCTGCGAACACTGCGCGCAGCGAATCCTTGCTCCAAGAAGCATACCTGCGTCTCAGACGCCCGGCCTTTGCGCTGGCGCTGTCAAACACACTGGATGCGGATAAGGCATACGCCTGCGTCACCCAAAGCTTTGTACGAGCTGGAAAACGCATCAGGAGAAAATCATTTTCCGAATCTTCCATTCTCCCCCATCTCCTGCGCGCCTTGCCTTGTGAAAATCAGTCTGGTAAGGGGTTTCCTGGCAAGCCGGCAGCTCTTGCTTCGCTTGACAAGGACGCCCGCAGCATATGGGCGCTCACCCGCGTCGCCCATATGGAAGAAGAAGAAGCCTTCTCTGCGCTTCATATGGATGAATCAAGCTGCGCCGAGGCGCTCGGCCGCGCTGACGCCGCGATGAATCCGCAGGATGCCCTGGATTTTACTCGTGAGTTGGACAGTCTGATGCAAAGGCATGAGATTTGGAACACTGTGAGCTTTACCCTGCAGCAGCAAATGCGAACAACACGCTATGTACGCCTGACCCTCACTGCCATCCTGGGCATTGCAGCGCTTCTCCTGCTTTCCAACGAGGCTTACTTAGGCATCAAAATCATGCGCTTTCCCGGCCCTAAACTGCAGGAAGTGCTGGCTGATAGCATTGACAGCCCGGAGTACTATAAAAATTTTCCTGAGCATATGAGCAAGGAACATCCGCGAATCAACACCGCCCTGGCAACCCGGATCGAGGGGCTTCAGGATGAACAGCTTATCCGCGCGGCCTTCCGTTTCTATGATGACAACCTGATGCGGGGTGTGCTTCAAGACGGTGAAACCCTCTTGTCGCTGCACACAATGATGTATGACGTGGGGCTAAGCTTCGGAAAGGCGCACAGGCTGATGGCCAACGCCATCTCCCTGTATTACGCCAACTATGAGCGGCCTTTTATGCCCGACGAGAGAAAAACTGACTTTTCCAGCGACTTTAGGAGCATTTACGATGCCGCGATGTCGCTTGCACAGGACGGCGGCTTCTCAGGCACTTTCAGCGCGCACCCCGAGATATTCGCATCCCGGGAAAACTTTGACAGTTACCTATACAGCAAGCGTTTTCTTAGCGTCGTTTATCCGGTGAGCGACTTGCTTCTCATTGAGAAGAATCTGACGTCTGAACTCAGGGAGGAATATGAAAAACTCATCTTCGCCTTTGATAACCCCCTTGGGCTCAACGGCACCCTTAGCACCGACAGCTTCTACTATACCAGTAAGCAGACAGACCACTTCTATACCCTGCGGGAAGCCCTCGGCAAGGAGTTTTATGCGCGCAACCTTGCCAAATGCCTTGAGCTGCTCCCCGATGCCCTTGTCACAAGCGACATCCTGGAAGGCAATGAAAGCAGTCTTTTCAGCGCAACGCTGAGTAAAAAGGACATCCTGGCGCTGGCGAAAAATGACCCGCGGTTTGTCTTTCTGGGTATAGCCGCACCTTTTTATCAAGGTTATCCTGAACGGGTTGAGCACGCGCTGGCTGACATGGCCGATAAGAAACTGTTCGACCGATATGAAGTTTTTCAAATCGACGAGGAATACATCCTCTATTCTGTCAATTACGCGGCGCCGCTTCGCCTGCCTCAGGGGTTCATTGATGAATTGAGGCAGACAAGGGCCTGCAAAGACACGCAGTATGAGCTGTTGCTTCAATACAACTACCACATGCGTTTTGCCCATCCGCAGACGCGAAGTGGCTACGGGCTGCTCAGGGCACTGTACAGCAACCCTTTGCTGCAGTTCGCTTCAACACAGTTCAAGCCCTTCAGCAAGATGGCAAGCTTTTAATAAAGCTCTCAGGCTCTTTTTGGTACGATCTCCAGCCAGTAGCCGTCCGGATCGGCGATGAAGTAGATGCCCATGCCTGCATTTTCATAGCAGATGCAGCCCATTTCCTTGTGAAGGGCGTGCGCCGCTTCATAAT
>CAZHFA010000065.1:0-7972 GCA_964531865.1 uncultured Bdellovibrionales bacterium | reverse complement strand
AAATAAATTTATCTCAACTAATATTTTTATTATTCTTTTTTCCATTTTTATTTATTGCTCCTAGAAAAATACTTTTTAAAGAAGATACTAAAAAATAATATGACTCAAATAAAAAAAGATAAACTTACCATTGTAATTCCATGTAAAAATGAAGAAAAGCTTTTATGGCCTCTTATAAGTGAAATAAAAAAGCAATTAACTTTGTTAAGTATATTTAGTGAAATAATACTTATTGATGATGGTTCTCAAGATAATACCTGGAATACAATAAAACAAATCATAGAAACTGAACAACTCAATATAAAAGCATTTAAATTTTCTAAAAATTTTGGAAAAGAATCTGCAATACGTGCAGGATTAGAACATGCTTCAGGTGATGCAGCTATTATTATGGATGCAGACTTACAACATCCTCCTGAAATGATAATTTCTATATACAACACATGGAAAGAAAAAAATGTATCTATCATAAATTGCATAAAAAAAGAAACAAAAAGAAAGTCATTTATTCAAGATTTTGGGGCTAATTTTGTTTATTTATTATTAAAATTCGTAGGATTAAATCTAAAAAATAGTTCAGATTTTGTTTTGTTAGATAAACAAGCATATTTAACAATATTAAGCCTAAAAGAATATAATACTTTTTTTAGAGGACAAGTCTTATGGACTGGATTAAAAAAAGAAAATTTATATTTCATTCCAAAAAAACAAGATATAAGAAAATCTAATTTTAATTTTATAAAATTACTTAATTTAGGAATCGACGCAATTACAAGTTTTACCATTATTCCACTTAGAATGATGTCTTTTCTTGGCATCTTCTTTATACTAATATCCTTTTTATTGATGATACAAACTCTATTTATGTATTTTACTAAAAGAGCACAAGAAGGATTTTCCACAGTTATTATCTTAATTTTATTATTGGGAGGATTTATTATCTTAGGATTAGGAATTATTGGAGAGTATATAAGCAAAATTTATAATGAAGTAAAAATGCGACCAAAATATTTAATACAGGATAAAATATCAAAATTTTCTTAACTCTTAAAATAAGTAATTAAAGAAAAACTATCCTTTTTATATAAATTACGTTTTTTATATGCCGTGTAACTATCAAATCTATTTATAAGCAAAAAGAAAAGTAAAATAGGCAAAAAGACAACTGTTAATTTACTTAAAAATATTGGAGAAAATGGCAAAATATCAAACGGAAAATATAAAAAGAAACATGTAATTATAAATAAAACATAAAAACACTTCGTATGCATTTTTAACATAATAAAAATAATTGGAAGCAGTAAATATATATAATGATGCAACCAAAGCACAGGAGAAATTAAAAGCGAGATTACTATCGATAAACTAATATTTTGTAAGAAATTATATCGATTTTTTTTGTTTCTATTTTTAATAATAAACCATAAATAAAATAGTATAATACTCCCCTGAATCATGCTTTTATTTATTTTAAAAGTTTCAGAAACAGCTTTAATAAAACTTATATTTTGATTGCCTCCATAAATAAAATAAGAGATATCACCAATACTACTTATATAATCAAAAAAAACATTTATTCCTCTTGGATTATCAAGAATTATCCAAATTGTAAAAAGAAAACAAGTTAGAAAAAAGCTAAAGAAAAATTTCCATTTTTTACAAATAAAAAAAGGAAATAGTAACAAAATATGAATTGGTTTTATATATATTGAAAAAGCAAAAAAAATTCCAGAAAGAAAAAACTTTTTATTTAAAAATAATAAAATAGAATTTATAATAAGAAAAAAAATAAATAAATTTATTTGAAGATTAGCCTCATTATACATCCAAGCAGATGATACAAATATTAAAGAAAAAATAGACATATAAAATTTATCAAAAGATAATTTTAAATTGAAAATTTTTACTAAAAAATAAAGAGAACTTATTACTAAAGGAATCATTAACAAATTTAAAATAAGAACACATGACTCTAGTGTAAAATAAGTTAAAAAAATAATCTTTGATAATAAAAATGCAAATAATGGTGGATAAATGTAATAAAGGGGAGATGATATTAAACCACTTTGCATAACAAACGGATTTCTATATATATCTTTCCCTGCAATTATATTTTTTGCTGCAACATAATATGCGTCAAAATCCGACCAAGGATGATTTAAGATTATAGCATTATATTTAAAATACATCACTACAAGCACTATCAATGAAAGAAAAATTACTCCTAAATTCTTTTTCACATTTTCACCTCTTTTGCAGGGAGCCAAAAGGTAAAGTTACTTCCCATTCCAAGCTTTGATGTTACCTCTATCTTCCCCATATGAAGTTCTACCGAACGCTGAACAACAGAAAGCCCTACACCAAGACCATCATCATCTTTTTTAGATGAAACACGATTAAAAAGTTTAAATATATCATTTAAAGATTTTTCTGGAATTCCTATTCCATTATCTTTAACAAAAATCTTTGCAAAAATTCCCATTGGCAATTTCTCTATTCCACCAAATCCAATATAAATCGTTTTCTTTTCATTATCATTATACTTTATTGCATTTGAAATTAAATTTATAAAAACTCTTCTAACTAATTCTTTACTTCCCCAAATAAATGGAAAATTATCAATGGTAAATGAAATATTTTTATCATCACTAAGATTCATATCCTCCAATAAAGAAGATATGACAACATTCATATCGAAAAAATCCATATTCGTAGCCTCTTTTCCAAGTTTTGCAAATTCATACATTGCTTGGACTTGTTCTATAAGTCTACTACTAACTTCTAGACTACTATTTAATAATGTTTTAAATCTTTCTTTTGGAACTTGATCATACTTATCAATTAAATATTCTAATCTCATTATAAGCCCGCCTAGTGGGCCTCTAATATCATGAGCTACCGTCCGACAGAACTCATCCAATCTATTATTTTTTTGATTAAGCATCATATTAACTTCTGTAAGACGCATTGTAAGTTCTCTATTTATTTCTTCTAATTTTTGACTTCTGATTATATGACGAATTGTAATAGATAATTTTGATTCCCATTCATCATCTTTTACTAAACAACTTGCACAACCTAAGGAATACAAAGAATTTACATACATTGCATCATCGATTTTTTTTGATAACACAACGACACTAGGAGTATTCAATGTAAGTTTTACTTTATTTAAGAAATACTCATACGGCCAATTTACAGTATCTTCATAAACTAAAACTATTTTAGTATCATTATTGTCAATTTCTTCTAAACAACTTTCAATCGAAGATACATCTATAAAGTCATAATCTTTTAAATTATTCCGAACAAACTCGAATGGCTCTTTTTGACTCTCATCTCCTAACAATAAAATTTTTTCTTTTCTTATAGACTCCACTTAATCCCTTTTTTAAAAACATTATGAAATATTTTTTAAATATGTTTTTAGTCTAATCAATGCCCGTGAACGAATTTGAGAAGCTCTAGATTCAGTAACTCCTATAATCTCCCCTATTTCTTTTAAATTTAATTCCTCATAAAAATATAAACTGATAACTAGCCTTTCTTTTTCTGGAAGTCTATCTAACGACCTTGCTACAAGTTCAATTTTTTCTGTACTTAATAGCTTAAATAATGGATCTTGCCCCTTACTTTCTAATACCTCATCTTTACTAAATCTATCTTCTCCATGACCATAACCAAGTTCCTCAAAACTTAACATTACAATATTGCTTACTTCTCCAAGTCTTTTATTAAACTCATCCACAGAAATACCCAAGACCTTTGCAACTTCTTCATCAGTTGCAGCTCTTCCATGCATTGTTTCTATTTGACGATATGCATCTTCAATCTCATGAGTCTTTTTTCTTAATGATCTAGGAAGCCAATCTTGAGAACGAAAACTATCTAAAATACTTCCTTGAATTCTAAATCTTGCATAAGTTGCAAAATTAGTATCTTTTTTGGGATCAAATTTTTCTAAAGCATCAACTAAACCAATAATGCCAGAATTCATCATTTCATTTGGATCAACCTCATTAGGAACTCTTCCTATCATCCGATTGACGACTTTCTTTACAAGAGGAAGATAAGTACGAATCATTTCATCTTTTTCATCATCATTGATATGTCTATATGCTGTAATTCCATTTAAATTTTTACTATTCACTACCAATCTCCTCATAATTTACTAAAATTTTAACTACTATTATTTTAACAACGACTAATAATAAAATTGCTATCATTGCTCGAAATGTAATTGTTACCACGCTTACATTTTGCATAAATCCTGCAATCATGATCACAACAAAAGCTAACAAAGAAAGTCCCGCAACAAACTTATCAATCAAATAATAATTTATTTTTTTCACAAGTTTTTTATTGTCAGATTTTTTATCTTTCTCCATTTTTTATTACACCCTTTGTTCTAATAATTCTTTGAAGAAAAACTGCATTCCACCCTTTACTCTAAAATCAAAAAAATCATCGTCAATTTTTTTAGCAAGAGAAACTACTTGTCTTCCTGCTTTAGAAGAAGGGAACTTTTCAACAAATGCTTTTTGAGATTCAATAGATTCATTAACAACAGAATCATTTTGAATAAATCCAATAAATTTCAATTTTACTTTTAAAAATTTTTCAACTGCTAAGAATAATTTTCTATACGCTTTATTAGCATCTTTTTCAGACTGAACATTATTTACAAGTATAGAAAATTCTTTTTCACCTTTCTGAGATAAAATTTTTATAAGCGAATATGTATCCGTTAATGATGTTGGCTCATCTGTAATCACACAAATAACCTCCATCGCAACGCTATTAAAAAACAAGACATCCTGACCAATTCCCGCACCTGTATCAATCAAAAGATAATCATAATCTTTTGCAATTCTTTCAACTTCACTCATCAAAAGTGATTTTTGATAAGAACTTAAATTGAGCAATGAACTTGCACCACTTCCAGCGGGAATTATCGAAAGTCCATTTGATGCATTGATTATAATTTCATCAATTGTTTTTTCATTAAAAAGTAAATCCTCTAATGTATATTTAGGAGTCAGCCCTAACAAGATATCAACATTAGCTAATCCTAAATCTGCATCTAAAATTAAGACTCTTCTTCCTTGATTAACTAAAGCTAAACCAATATTGATAAGGCTATTACTTTTCCCGACACCGCCCTTGCCACTAGTAAAGCTTATAACTCTAGTTAATCCTTCTTTTTTTGTTTGTTTTATAATGCTATCGTACATATTTATTCCACTTACCTTTTGATTCAAAAAACATACAATTAGTTACAAAAATTTTTATAAAAAATTTTATAACGTAAAAAACTCTATTCAACCGAAATAACACCTAAAGATTGTACCCTTGTATTAGGTGCAATCTCTTGATGACTAATTACAGAAACCCCAGGAACAAACCTTTCTACAAAGTTTGATACTCCTGCTCTAATATGACTTGGGGCCAATAAAAGAGGAGTATATCCAAGTTCTGCAAATTTTTCTGATGTTGATGAAATCTTTGTTATAAGCTTTTGTGCTAGTCCAGGTTCTAATGCCAAATAAGAACCTTCATCTGTTTGCTGTAATGTTTCGGACAATGATTTTTCTAATATAGGATTAAAACTAACAAGAGGAAGTGTCCCTGTGGTAGTTAGAAATTTTTCTGTTATAGATCTAGATAATTTTTTTCTTACTTGTTCTGCTAATTTCTCCGTATTTTTTGTTTGTGGTGCTGTATCTGCTAAAGTTTCAAGAATTGTTCTTAAATCTCTAATACTAACTTGTTCTTTTAATAGGTGTGATAATACTTGTTCCACTTGCCCTATAGTTAATACAGAAGGAATAAGCTCTTCAACAACTTTTGGATATTTCGTAGCTAGATTATCGACTAAATGTTGAACTTCTTGTCTTCCTAAAAGCTCAGCCATATTATTTTTTATAAGTTCTGTTATATGAGTTGCAATGATAGTCGAGTGTTCAACAACCGTATAACCTGAAAATTGTGCTCTTTCCTTTTCACTTTCCGGAAGCCATATTGCATCAAGTCCAAAAGCAGGTTCTTTTGTAGCTATACCATTTAATGGAGCTGTAACATTTCCTGGATCCATTGCCAATAAGTGATGTGACATAAGCTCACCTTTTCCAATACATGCTCCTCTTAAAAGCATTCTATACTCTCCAGAATTTATTCTTACATTATCTCTAATATGAATTGGAGGAACTATAAAACCGTAATCAAGTGCAAATTGACGTCTTAATGATCTTATTCTTTCGACAAGTTCTCCTCCTTCTATCATTGAAACTAATTCATATCCAACCTCTAATTCCAAGATATCCAATGATAACAATCCAGTTACTTCTTCTGTACTTCCAGGTTTTGGTCCTACTGGTTCTGTACTTTCTTTTGCCGTTTTTATAAGTTTTTCTTTTTCTTCTTGAGTTGTTTTTCGCTTAATAAAAGCAATACTTCCTACAAACAATGATAAAAGTAAAAATGGCCAGAAAGGAAGTCCAGGTAAAACAGCAAGTCCAAAACATACTCCACTTGTTAAAAATAATGGTCTTGAAGTTCTAGCTAATTGTCCAATAACTTCTGTGTTTAAATCCTCACCCGAAGCAGTTCGTGCGACAATTAAGCCGGCAGCAAGGGAAATAATAATTGATGGGATCTGACTTACTAATCCATCACCAATTGTTAATAAAGTATATAAAGATGCGGCATCTTTCCAAGCCATATCTTTTTGAACCATACCAATAAAAAGTCCACCACCAATATTTATCGCAACAAGCATAAGACAAGCTACAGCATCTCCACTTACAAACTTTGCAGCACCATCCATAGCTCCATAAAATTCCGCTTCTCTTTGTAAATCTTTTCTTCGTGTTTTTGCTTCAGCCTCATTGATGATTCCAGTATTTAGATCAGAATCAATTGCCATTTGTTTTCCAGGCATAGCATCTAGTGTAAATCTTGCAGAGACTTCTGCAATACGACCAGAACCTTTAGTAATAACTTTTAAATTTACAATACTAATAGCAACAAAAATAACAACTCCAACAGCATAATTTCCCCCGACAACGAACTGTCCAAATGCCTGAATTACCGTACCAGCGGCAGATAAACCTTTTTCTCCATTTAACAAAATAAGTCTTGTAGATGCTACGTTCATTCCAAGTCTAAACATTGTTGTTATTAAAAGAACAGCTGGAAAACTTGAGAAATCTAAAGGACGATTCATATATAATGAACCAAATAAAATTGCAAAAGAAACGGTGATATTTAAAGCTATACAAACATCAAGTATTGGAGTTGGAACTGGCAATAATAAGATAAGTAAAATTCCAACTAAAGTAAGTGGCATTACTAAATGTTTTAAGATTTTTTTATCAAACTTGTTCTTTTTTATTGCGGTTTCTATGCTGTCCTCCTACTTGGCTTTTTTAATTTATAAACATAAGCAAGAACCTGAGCTACAGCTTTAAACAATTCTCTTGGGATTTGTTGCCCCACTTCAACTGAAGCATAAAGAGCTCGAGCCAAAGGTTTTCTTTCTATAATTGGAACATTATGTTCACGTGCAATTTCTTTTATTCTTTGTGCTAAATAATCTTGTCCTTTTGCAATGACAATAGGAGCAGGAGCTTTCTCTTTATCGTATTTTAAGGCTACAGCAAAATGTGTTGGGTTTGTTATTACGACATCTGCTTGTGGAACACTCTGAAAAATTCTTTGTGCAATTCTTTGCAATCCTTTTGATTGGATTTTTCTTTTAGTTGCTTCATCTCCTTCCACTGCTTTTCTTTCATCTTTTACTTCTTCTTTTGTCATTCTATTGACTTTTAACCACTGATGTTTTCCCCAAAAATAATCAAATATTGCAAGGGCAATTAAAATATATGATATTCTCCAAAAAAGAGTTGCCATTGCATCTCCTGTAAAAGAAAACACCTCTTTTATAGATCTATGCATAAGCATAACCATAGAA
>CAZHFA010000064.1:0-8000 GCA_964531865.1 uncultured Bdellovibrionales bacterium | reverse complement strand
TAGATTTTGATATCGATGGAGTTGTTTTTAAGTTAAATGAACTCAGTTTACAAAATATTTTGGGAATTAAACAAAAATCTCCAAGATGGGCTATTGCAGCTAAGTTTCCTCCAATAGAAGAAAATACAAAATTATTAGATATCATTTGTCAAGTGGGAAGAACTGGTGCAGTGACTCCTGTAGCGGTATTAAAGCCTGTAACTGTTGGAGGCGTTGTTGTTTCAAGGGCAACGCTTCATAATGAAGATGATATAAAAAGAAAAGGATTAAAAATTGGTGATACAGTTGTGGTCAGAAGACAAGGGGATGTGATTCCAGCTGTTGTTTCAAGTATAGTATCTTTAAGGAATGGAAGTGAAAAAGATTTTATATTTCCTACAGTTTGTCCTGATTGCGGAACATCGTTAGTAAAAAAAGATGAAGAGGCTGTTTATAGATGTCCAAACAAGCATTGTCCTTCAAAGATACAGGAACGAATAGCACATTTTGCAAGTAAAAATGCCATGGATATAGATGGGCTTGGAGAAAAAATGGTAGAAACATTATTGGATAATAATATTATCAACGATATTTCTTCAATCTATGATATAAAAAAAGAAGATCTTTTAAATCTTCCCAGAATGGGAAATAAATCAGCTGAAAATCTTATAAATGCAATAGAAAATAGTAAAAATGTTTTATTAGAAAAATTTATTTTTGCTCTTGGTATAAGACAAGTCGGAGAAAAAACTGCAAAGCTTATAGCAAAAGAATTTAAAACAATTGAAAATATTTTAAATATAACGGATTCAAGTTTTTTACTTAAAATAAAAGATATTGGAGCTGAAACAGCAGAGTGTATTATTTCTTTTTTAGAAGATCCATTAGAAAGAGAAACAATAAAAATTTTAATGGAGAAAGGAGTTCATTTTGCGGAAAAGAAAGAAAATGAAAATTTATTATTTGAAGGATTAACATTTGTAATTACAGGTACGCTTCCATCTCTTGGAAGAGATGAGGCTAAAGAAAAAATTGAAAATTTAGGTGGAAAAGTCTCTTCTTCAATTAGTGCAAAGACTGATTACTTACTACTTGGGGAGAACCCAGGTTCAAAATTTCAAAAAGCAAAAGATCTTAATGTAAAAATTATAAATGAAGAAGACTTTTTTAAACTTTGTGGTGAAGAAGGCTAGGTTATAAGAAAAGTTATTTAATTTATGAAAAATAAAAAAAATTTAAAAACAATAACGATATTTTTTTTTACTAGCATTGGTGTAGCTTTGCTTTTTTATTTTTGGATTTCTTATAAAATTTTAGATTACAAAATATCTCAAATGATAATGGTTGGATTTAATGGGACGTCAATAAAAAAAAATAGCATTATATATGATGATATCGTAAATGAGCATGTTGGAGCTTTGATTTTATATAGTGGTAAGACAAGGGGTAATGTAAATATTGTAAATATAGAGAGTAAATCACAAGTAAAGAAGTTATGTGATGATATAAAAATATTAAATAAAGATATTTTAATTGCAATAGATGAAGAAGGCGGAAAAGTTTCAAGATTAAATCAAAAGAATGGCTTTGATAAAACAAAAACTGCAGAGGAAATAGCAAGCTTTAATGATGTTAATAAAATTAGAATGTGGTCAAAAAAAATAGCACAAAAATTAAAGTTTGTTGGAATAAATCTTAATTTAGCTCCTGTTGTTGATTTAGATATGGGAGGAAACTCTTCTGCATTACAAGCAAAGGGAAGATGTTTTTCAAACAATTTTAAGATTGTGTCTAGGTATGCAAAAGTTTTTATTGAAGAGCATAGAAAAAATCATATTGTAACATCGTTAAAACATTTTCCTGGATATGGAAGTATGTCTATAGATCCTCATTATGATATTACTGATGTTACTAATACATGGAAAAAGAAAGAGTTAGAGCCATATAAAATTTTAATAAAAAATAATATGGCAGATGTTATAATGACAGCACATGTTTTTAATAGAAAATTAGATAAAACATATCCTGCTACATTATCAAAAAATATGATTGATAATATATTAAGAAAAAAATTAAAGTTTGATGGTGTTGTTATTTCTGATGATATGTTAATGGGGGCAATTACAAAAAAGTATGGATTAGAAGATGCAATAGTGTTAGCAATAAATGCGGGGGTAGATATTTTAATATTTTCTAAAAATAATTCTCCAAATGATAAATATGATAGTATGGTAAAGTATGTTAAATCTGTGATTAGAAATGCTATAAAATCTAAAAAAATTTCAAAAGAGAGAATAGAACAATCTTATAATAGGATTCGTTTACTAAAAGAAACCATAAAAAAATGAATTTTTTTTACACTCTCAACACACTCTTATGCTTTTTAATAACTTTTTTTTATTTTATTCAAAAAAAATCAACAATAAAAAAATAAATGCAACCCAAAAGGTATTATTTTCATCTATTTATTGAATGTCTTTTTACAGGTAAAAATGTTAGATAAAGAAAAGTTTTTATATATTGGCAATTGTGATTCTTATAGTGATGATTGGATTAACTTTAATGTTAATTCTGTAGAAAAAAATGTCATTTCTTATAATTTTAGTTTTGGAATTCCTTTTTCAGATAAGACATTCGATGTAATTTATTGCAATTATGATAAAAATTTATTTTTAAATAATAATGTAGAATATTTTATACAAGAATGTTTTAGAGTCTTAAAACCCTTTGGGGGGTTAAGGTTATCTTTTTTTTCTAGTAATATAATTCAAATTTCACTTATAAAAAATTATTTTGAGAAAATAAAATATGAATCAATGGGAAAATCAGATAATGAAATTTTAAGTAAATATTGTTTTTTATTCGAACGTAAAAAAGATTTTGAAGAAAAAATTTATTTGGAATGTATAAAATTAGATGAAAAAAAAGAAGAGTTAGAAAAGGAAAATTTAAAAGTTTTAATGTTTAATACTTATGATTTTGGGGGAGCGGCAATAGCTGCTCTTAGGCAAAATGATGCACTTAGAAAAATTGGCATTTCATCTGAATGCTATTTAGGGCTTCAAAAGCATATTAGAAACGGAGCACATCTTCTTCCATCTTTTGGAGATAAAATAATTAGTGCAGGTGGTAATGACTTGATGCTAGAAAAATTAAAAGAAAGTTCTAATGTTAATAAGATAAAAAAAGATAAATTAAATTTAAATATTTTAACAGGAGAATCTTTTTCTTTATTTGATGGAGCAGTTTCTTTTAAAGATATTCCATTTATAAAAGACTATGACATTATAAATTTTGAATGGATATCAGGATTATTAGATTTTTCTGATGTTGATATTATAAGGGATAAACCCATTGTTTGGACATTACATGACACAAATTGTTTTACAGGAGGTTGTCATTATACATCAGGATGTAAAAATTTTGAAAACTCTTGTGGTACGTGTCATCAGCTTTCTTCTAAAAATATAAGTGATATTTCTCATACTATTCATACTTTGAAACAAATTGTATATAAGAAATTAAATTTACATATAGTAACTCCAAGCAATTGGTTGGCTAGTGAAGCAAAAAAAAGTAGTTTATTAAAAGACATTCCAATTCATGTTATTAAATATGCACAGCCTACAAACCTTTTTAGACCGTTAAATAGGATATCTTTAAGACATGCAATTGATATAAAAGATGATGAAATTGCACTTCTTTTTTCTGCAGTGGATTTAAATAATGGTAGAAAAGGAGGAAAGTATTTATTAGATCTTCTTTTATCGTTAAGAAATAAAGATATTAGTAAAAAAATAGTTTGTTTGCTTTTAGGAGATAATGTACCAGCGGAATTTTTAAATGTAGGAATGAGAGTGATTCCTTTTGGCCATGTTTTTGATGAAAAAACAATTGTCGCAATTTACAATATGGCAGATGGTCTTCTAGTTCCATCTTTAGAAGATAATTTGCCAAATGTTATTTGTGAATCACATTGTTCAGGTACGCCAGTAGTGGCATTTAACTCAGGAGGAATTCCTGAAATGATTATTCATAAAGAAAATGGATTTTTATGCGAATCAAAAAATATTAGTGAGTTAGAAGATGGAGTGTTTTGGATAGCAGAAAATAAATATAATTTAAAAATACGAGAAAATTGTAGAGAGTTTGCTTTAAAAAATTATGATGAAGAAACACAAGCTAAAAAATATGAAGTTTTATATAAGAGCCTTTTAAATAAGAAGGATAGTAATGAAACAATATTTTTGAATTCTAATTATAAAAATAATGAATCAAAAGGGCTGGAATTGTTGTTATGATAACTTCTAATAAAAAAATAAAAGTTTTAAATATTTGTGAATTTTATACTAGATATTTAGAAGATTTTTACTGTAAGCATCAAGCTTTGATTTATGCCTCTAGCAAAGAACAAAGTGAAGCATTATTAAAGGATGGATTTAGTGCAATACACCTTTTTACACCGTACCTTGATAAAAATAAGGTGGATTCAGAATTTTTTATATTTAATGATTTACCATTTGTTATAGCATGGTGTAAAGAGATGGGGCTGGAATTTCCAGTATCAAGTGATCTTGGTTACGAGAAAGCATTAGTAAAAATGGTAATTGAGCATATAAAACCAGATGTTTTACATTTAGGAAATTCGATAGATTTTGATGGAAAATTTTTAAGGCTTTTAAACTATAATCCAAAAGTTATCGTGGGATGGAGAGGGGCTGATGTGCCAATTGGAACAGATTGGTCTGGCTATGATATCATTATGTCAGGACTTCCTAAAATGCTTGATTTTGCGGAAACTATAGGGGCAAAACAGGGAGTGATTTTCCCTTCAGGAATTCCTGAGTGGATTGTCGATAAAATAAAGGATATTCCTAAAAGCGTTGATGTTGTTTTTGCAGGAGGAATAAATCCTTTTCAGCATCAAGAAAGATTAAAATTCTTAACTTCTTTAGCAGAAGCATCTAATCAATACGGGTTTTCTTTGGAGCTTTATTTATCATGTGATCCAAGGTTAAAAGCGTTACCCAAAGTTATGATTCCTTTTTTAAAACCTCCTGTTTTCGGAGTAGAGATGCATAAAGCTTTAGCAAGAGGAAGAATTGTTGTAGATAGTCGAGGGGGAATTGGATTAGTAAATAGGCAAGGTATAAGGCAAGTGGATTTTGCAGGAGAAGATACTATAAATATGAGGATGTTTGAGGCAACGGCCGGAGGTTCTCTTCTTTTAACGAATAATTTAAAAAATATTATTCGTTTCTTTGAGCCTGAAAGAGAAATTGTAACATATGATAACTTTGAAGATGCAATAAAAAAAATATTATATTATCTAAAAAATCCTACGAAATTAGAGCATATTGCAAATGCAGGAAAATCACGATGTCTTAGAGAATACAATATGACAAATCGTGCTCATTCATATTATGAAATGATAAAAGAAGTTTTAGATAGAAAAAGCGTGTGATTTTTACATTGTTTATTATTTTTGTTTTCCATGATATAAAATCACTTTATGAAAGTTTTAGTTCAAAGATCTTTACAGTCACATGTTAGTGTAGATAATAAAATTGTCGGGAATATTGATGAAGGTTTAACATTATTTGTTGGATTTGGGGTTGGGGATACTATCGAAAATTTACAAAAGATGAAAGATAAAATTATTAACTTTAGAGTCTTTTCTAATAATGATGGAAAATTTGATTATTCTTTGCTTGATAAAAAAGCAAGTGTTTTACTTATTCCACAATTTACCTTATTTGCCGATGCTTCTCATGGAAGACGTCCAGAATTTTTTTCTGCAATGAATCCTAAAGATGCGACAAAAATGTTTGATATATTTTCAAAAATGTTTGAAGAAGAAAAGGGGCTTTTAAAAGCAGCTAAGGGCGTTTTTGGTGCGGATATGAAAGTTCACGTTGAAAATGATGGACCAGTTTCTATTCTTCTAGAAAATTAAGAATTGTTTGTTTAATGAGTTAGTAAAATTTAATTAGCATTTTTATGTTGTTTAAAATTTATTTGACGAAGTGCTTCATAAAGAACAATTGATGTTGCGTTACTTAAATTTAAACAACGAACGTTTGGACATGACATTGGTATTCTTAAGATAGAATCGCTAGGGTATTTACTTAAAAATTCTTTACCAAGCCCTTTTGTTTCACTTCCAAAGACTAAAGAGTCTGTCTCTGAGAAATTAGCATCCCAATATGTTCTTTCTCCAAACTTTGATATTAACCATATTTTTGATTGATTATTTTCTTTTATATAATCTTCCCAAGTGTTAAGTGTTTTTATATCGACGTATGGCCAATAATCTAATCCTGCACGTCTTACAGCTTTTTCAGATAGATCAAATGCGATATTTCCGACTAATCTTAATTTAGTTTCTGTTGCTGCACATGTTCTTGCAATTGTGCCAGTGTTTTGTGGAATTTGTGGATTTACTAATACAATATTCATATATTTTCTTTATTTTAATAAAAATTTCTACGATAATATCTAGGTTGTTTACTTTTTTAATGTTGAGCTTAAAAGTTTAATTGTTAATTTATTTTTTTCAATAGAAAGGAGCGATAAATGGGATTAAAAAAAACTAAAACTGAATTAAAGGATATTGTTAAAGGATGGTTGGAAAAAAGCCAAGATTTTATGAAATCTCAAGAATCGTGGAAAATACTTGTAGCTGGAATAATAATAGGAATAGTAGTTATCTTATTTTTCCCTTTTATCATGTCTCTATTTTTTATAACCATTGTTGTAGGGGCTGTCATCTATTTTCTTTCTCCAGAAAAATTAAGCTCTTTGGATAACGCTGAAAATAAGGAAGATAATAATGATGAAGATAATAAGACTAAAGAATAAGAAATAAAGTTGTCGTATATAGAGTATAAAAATAGTCTATTGTGAATAATTTTTTACTGACTTAAACTTAAAACGGTTTTTTTTGTTTTTTTTATAATTGTTTACATGGATTTTTTTCTTAATTTATTATCTAAAGTAGATCTTAAAATTTTTAAAGATTTTTTTTCCGGTCAATATTCTTGGATTGCTTTGGGAGTTTTATATGCGTTTTTAGCCATTATTATGATTTCTTGGATGTCATTCATGGCAATTGTCGGAACATATGCGGAGCGTAGAATAGCGGGTTTTATTCAATGTCGTTATGGGCCAAATAGAGTTGGATTTTTTGGACTTTTTCAACCATTTGCTGACGGAATAAAACTTTTATTTAAAGAAAATTTAGTTCCAAAAGGAGCAAATAAAACTTTTCATTGCATGGCTCCAATTATTGTTTTTATAGGTGCATTATTTCCATTTGTTGTCTTACCGTTTAGTGAAACATTGAAAGTTACTTCAATGAATTTAGCAGTGTTGTATATCTTGGCGTTTACATCGATTGAAGTTATCGGGATATTGATGGCAGGTTTTGCTAGCAATAGTAAGTGGTCACTTCTTGGAGGAATACGTGTAGTATCTCAAGTTTTAGCTTATGAAATTCCTTTAGGATTATCTGCATTAGCTGTCATTATTATGGCAGGCACAATGGACTTTAATAAAATTTCTTTATGGCAATCTGAAAATGGAATTTTTAGTTGGGGAATTTTTAGATCTCCATTTTTGTTTATTTTATTTTTTGTATTTTTTATTTGTGGACTTGCATCTGCGAAAAGAGCTCCTTTTGATTTGCCAGAAGCAGAAAGCGAATTAACTGCAGGGTTCCATACAGAATATTCAGCAATGCGTTTTGCATATTTTTTTATGGCGGAATATGCGTCAATGTTTGTTGTGTCTGCGTTTTGTGTGATGTTATTTCTTGGCGGTTGGTCAGGGCCAATTCCTAGATTTGAAATGATTAGTAAGTTGGAACTAAATTCTATAAATAATATATTTTTTTCAAGTAATACTTTGAAAGATTTTGTCGTCTCACTTTTTTCTAAAAATAATTTATTATTTATTGTTAGGGAATTTATAGGCGTTTTTAATTTTCTTTTAAAAACTTTTTTTCTTTATTTTATGATGAT
>CAZHFA010000063.1:0-8076 GCA_964531865.1 uncultured Bdellovibrionales bacterium | reverse complement strand
TTAATTAGTTTATTGCTAATTAAATTTTTTAATCTTCTATTTTCTTTATTCGAAAGCTTTTCTTAAAAAGGTTCCTAAATTAGAAAAAGATGTGGGTGTCCTTGAAAAAAATTCTTTTATTTCTTCTTTAACTTTACCGTAAGCATATTTGTAGGCAAAAAGAAAAAAAACGAATCCAATAATACAAAAATCTTTATAAAAGGATAAAGCAAAGAATAAAACTTAAAACTCTTACTTAATTTTTTAATATCATCTCCTCCAACAACTGTGCCCTTTTCTCCCCCCTTGTCTCCCTTTAATAATCTTAAGGAAAAAATTATTAAAAAATCTATAAAATCCGAAAAACCTCTACCATATTTTTTATACGTTATAATCTCAAACTTATCTTCTGTAAGATCCTTTATTTCACTTAAATTATAGCCTTTTCTTACATGCCCATGAGCCTGATCTGTTTGTCCCGCTTTCAATTTAAAAAAACGAACTAATCCATTTACAGGATTTGGCACATTTATAATCAATGTACCATCTTGCTTTA
Source organism: uncultured Bdellovibrionales bacterium (assembly GCA_964531865.1). Taxonomy (GTDB): domain Bacteria; phylum Bdellovibrionota_C; class UBA2361; order UBA2361; family CAKMMH01; genus CAZHFA01. The sequence goes on along the minus strand of CAZHFA010000063.1, from coordinate 7,541 downwards.
AAACTCTATAAATTTCATCAATAACAAACTTATCATTATTTACATGCTCTAAGAAATCAACAATCAAAACAACATCAAAAAAATTATCATTAAATGGAAATTTATTTTTATCATCTACTTTGAATACATTCTCTTTAACTACGCTTTTTATAAGCTCTACAGTCTTTGGAATTAAATCTGCACTATACCACGTTCCTCCCAATGCCCTTAAATAATAACTAATAACCCCATTATCAGAGCCAATATCAAGACACATTTTACCACTAATCTCAGGTAATAAATTTTTTAATACATTAAATTTTCTTTTTTTTAATGGCGACTTGTTAAATATTTTTATCGCCCAAGAATTTTTTTCTTCCATTTTATTTCTTTATTTCCAAAATTTTTACTTCTTTAAAATTTTTCTTCTTAAATAATTTATATACAAAAACACATATCCAATATTACTAAATAACATTCTTACAATAATATTTCTTCCCCTTGGATGAAAACAAAAAAAATGCAATATATTAGAAAATTTTTGAATACACTTATCTTTTATGGATAACTTAGGAATTAGTTTTTCAAACTCTCCAAAATTTACTTTTCTTTCTTTTTTTATAAAATAAAAAGCACGCCTTTTTTTTGCTAATAACATTTTTTTATTGCATAAAAGTATATCTTCTTTTGACAATTCTTTTCTTGTAATATCTCCAGACTTTAATGCAAAATTTACATACTTTTGCCCTTCATTTGAACGTACGACAACAAAACTATACCCATCTTTTAAATCTACTTTGTTGTAATTTTTTATCCAAGGATCTCCTACGGAAATATCAGCTAATTCTGATGCTCCATCAAAACAAAACATGCATCTTTTTGGAGTAAAAAGATAATACATAATGTTTAAAATTTCATGTGATGTAGGACGATAAAATTTTTTACTTGGAAAATATAATGGTAAAAAAGATCCATCATTTAATGTTACATAAGGCGTTCCTGGATGTTTTCCAAACCTTGAAACATATTCTTTTATGTCTTTATTTTCTAAATTAAAAGCTTTTAAAGCTAGTCTATCAGATGTAACTTGAAGCTCTGAATGACAAAAAAGTCCAATTGTAAATAATATTTTATCATTTAATTTTTTATTTATGTTTCTTATCTTCCAAAGCGAATGTATTTGACAAGGAAGAGCTACAACTACAAATTTCCCCTCTTCATCTTCTAGTTTTTTCAAGATAGATAACATACAAGAGGCAGAATATCTTGATTTCCCAGAATTTAAGATTTCATCTTTTGTTTTTGCAATTATACCACTTGCTTTCCAAACTTCATTTTCATCCCCAGAAACCAAGATAACTCCATCTATCTTTTTTAATTTCAAAAGAGATATTAAAAATGCTTTTATAAATCCTCCACTTGTTCCTAACTTTCTTACCTTGGAATCTTTTGCATAACTTAAAAATGATTCTTTATAATCTCCAAGATAAGAACTTATCTCTGGATTTTTACCATGAAAACCTATATAAAATTTTAAAAAATCAAACTTCTCTCCAGAACAAGCTTTTTTACAAATTCCACAATTTATACAATTATTATTTACCGTAGGAACGTTATCAGTGTTTTTAGAAATTGCATTTTGAGGACAACTTCCAATACAAGCTCCACAGCTTTGACAAATATCATCTTTAACAATTTTTTCTATACTTTTATCTTTATTAACCACTTGGCCATAATAACTTTTTTAAAAAGATTCTCCAATATGGTATATAAAAAATTTTAATTAAAAATTAAATTTTACCTAAAATCAGCAGTACAAATAAAAAAACCAAACAAATCACATTCAAACAAAATTTTATTTGTTTAAAAAAAACTCATTGTGTAAACTACAAAAGTTTTAAACATCATTTTAGTATTTATAAAAAAATTTTTACCCTTTTTATATTTTTGTTTTTCTTATATACTCTTAGCGAGTTGTTATCGGAAAATTTTATGGAGATAATTTTTATGCAACATATTGATTCTACAACAATAGATACCCTTTACTCTTCTTTTGTAGAACTTGAAAGTGCCATTTCAAATGCAAGGGAAACACTTCTTGAAAAAGGAGATGTATCTCAAAATTTATTAGAACGTTTAAACTCTTATGATGAAATTCTAAATAAACAAAGAAGTTTAACTGAAACTTTATGTCAAAAAATTGAATCCAAAGAATGGGATGCCGTTTCAAGAATTGTTTCTCTTATAAACGGTCTTTCTTCTATGTTAAGAAATGATACAAGAGAAATTTTAATATCAAATTCATTGATAAGTGAAAAAGAAGAATTTTCAAAAGAACATTTTTGTTAACCACATAAAACAAGCTAAAGGAGTTGCTCTTATTTTAGTTATTTTTATTATAGCATTAGCTACAATAATAATTACGCAACTTACTTACTCTACAATGTTAACTTCCCAACAGAACACAAACTTACAAAGGGCTACTCAAGGAGAATATCTTTTAAAATCACTAGAATCATTGGCCATTATTTTATTAAATAATGACAATAATAATTACGATTCTAAATTTTATGATTTTACCAATATGCAAGACCTTCAAGCTGTTTTTAATACACCAAAAGATGTTTCACAATTTATCAATATTCCAATAGAAGGCGTTACCGCCACGATGCAACTTGTTCCATGTAATGCATATCTTAATTTTACTAATTTAGATAGAGATATAAAAAAACAACAAATAATCGTTTCACTATTTGACTATTTAGACCTTGAAAATGTCTTAGGAGAAGATACAACTACACTTTTATCAAATAGTGATAATTTAAATGCTCAACTTGTAACAAATATCGCAGATTATCTTGATTCTAATAACGACGATTGCACAACTTGTTTGAAACAAGGAATCGAAAGTAAAATAACAGATGAAAATTTAAAAACCCTCTGGAATGGAGGAATAATATACAACTTAGGAACACTATATAATATTCCTAAATTTAATATGAATAAAGTAAATGCCCTTGCTCCATATGTATGCATACACAATAGTTCAACAGGTCAGGAAAATAATATAAATTTAAATTATGTATCTACTGAAATATTACAAGTACTTTCTGATTATATAGAAAATTATTATCCAAATTCAAATTTCGATGTCGGTGAAATTTTAACTAAGCAAGAAGATGAAGAAGACCCATTTACAAATCAAAACATTTCACCATTTTTACAAAGTATTGGTATGGATACAGCTTCATTTCCAAATAATTTTTTTGTTGCATCAAGTACATATTGGGAATTAATTGCATCAGTATCAATCGGAAATTCAACATCTCGAATAAGAAGTATTATAAAAAAAGCCCCTTCCGGTCAAACAAATTCCAATCAAAATTCCAATAATGAACAAATCATTGAACGTGAATTATTATTTTAATTTTTTACGTATTCGTTTAAAACTTTTTCAACCTCAATATCAGAATCTAAAATCGTATATAAAAACTTTTCACACTCTTTATTTCCTATCATATTTTGCTTTTCTAATATTACATCTACAATATATTTTTTAACTGCTTTTAACGAGGAAAAATTTTGAGTTTTAAAATTCTTTATTTCGTTTTTCCAGACATCTGATAAAGTACTTATAATTTTCTTCTCATCATCTTTATTAAAATTAACATTTGTAATTATTTTTGATTTCTTAACTTGTTCTTTTACTTTTTCTTTTAAATTACTCTTCATTTTCTTTCTCCATTAAAACTTAAAATTATTTACATCAAATTTATCTTTTTTAGAATCCACTTTTACAACTTTATCTTTGGCTTTATTTTTATTTTCATTTTCTTTCAATAAAGGTTGTAAGTGTTTTCCATTAATTTTTGTTAGGTTATTTTTTATCAATATATCTTTTTTCATGACAAAAGCTTTTCTTAATTCCTCTTTTGCCATTTCCTTACTCTCCTCATCTTTATAATCGAATAAAAAGCCTGCAAAGTTGTTTCTTAAACGATAATCTTCAGGAATTCTTTGAAGAGCAAAGTGAAAAACCCTTCTTGCATCTTCTTTTAGTCCTAAAGAATCATAAAGCAAAGCTAAGTTTGAAAGAGCTCTAATATAAGTTTTATCCTGTTCATATGCCCGAATAAAAAAATATTCTGCTTCTTTATAATTTTTATTATAAAATGCCAAACAACCAAGCCCATCATAACTTTCCGGCACTATTGCTAATTCTAATGAAAGATTAAACCCTGCTTTTGCCTGCTCAAAATCGCCTTTTATCATATCGATTGTCGCTTTATCTGCATATTTTTTTGCAAGCTCTATATTATCTTTGCTAACAGTAGGTATACAAGATATCAAAAAAAATAAAAATAATAATAAATATTTTTTTACCTTTTTCATGCCACCTCACTTGAAAAATACCTTGTTATGGTGCCCTGCATATCAAATTTAATATCGCTTGAAACCTCTTCATGAGCCAAAACTGGAATAGTAATTCCTTGCAAATGCAAAAAATCAAATACTCCATAACGGGATTCTTTCGATGTTAATAAAACTTTTCCATTTGTATCCCTTCCTTTGAAAAAATTAACCATACTAGTTAAACTTTCATCCGAGACAATATCCATATCTTTTGAAGCTTTCATAAATTCTAAATCGATACTTGGATCTAATAAAAATACTTTTAAAGAAAAATCTTCTGAAAGAGAAGCTCCAATAACTCTCTTTAAATGAACCCTAATATTAGCAAGCAATGTTTTTTCATCAGCTTTATCTTTCTCAATCTCCGCTATAGCTTGTAGTATTGTATCAAAATATTTAATCGTAATATTTTCTGCTAATAATCTTTTTAAAAGGACCGTTAGCTTTGTTACACTAATAATATCTGGTACAATTCTGCTTACTAAATCTTGATAAGCACTTTCATAAAAATCTAAAAGTTTTTTTGTTTCCGTATCATCAATAAATTCTAAAATATTTTGCTCAAACATTTTTTTTAAGGAATCAATAAATAAAACTCCCCCATCGTCAAATGTAATATTTTTTTCAATATTAACTTCTAATCCTTTTATTTTCACACTAAAATTTTTAACTTCATTATTAGACATAACATTAGGAGGAAAAATCAATACTCCCCATTTTTCAAAACAAAATCTTCTAAACTCCTCAATTCTTGCTTTAAATAAATTAACCTCCTGAATCCCTTTTAAAAATGATTGGCTTATTATAATCGTCAAAACAGGCTCTATTTTAGGAATAAAATATGCTGGAGCTTGAACTTTAGATACCACTTGATTTTTTTGTATACCTAAAATGTAATTTATAAAAAATATTCCTCCAATAATTAAAAATGGAATTGCAGGCATACCTGGAAGAATAGATAAAAACACTGATAATACTGCAATAATTATTTTTGCTTCTTTTAGTTGTCCCAATTGATCTGGAATTTGAGAAGCAAGAGAAGTTTTTCCATCTGATACTCTTGTAATAATCATGCCGGCAGCAAGAGAATTTAAAAATGCGGGAATTTGAGATAACAATCCATCACCAATCGTAAGAAGTGTATATTTGGAAATTGCCATAGAAAAATCCATATGATTTATAAATATTCCTACAGCAAAACCTCCTAAAATATTTATCGCCGTGATGATAAGCCCTGCTATTGCATCTCCTTTTACAAACTTCATCGCTCCATCTAATGCGCCATAAAATTTTGACTCTGCTTGCAACTCCTCTCTTTTTTCTTTTGCTGTTTTAAAATCTATAAGTCCGGCCCTAACATCAGCATCAATAGACATTTGTTTTCCTGGCAAAGCATCTAATGTAAACCTTGCGGAAACTTCAGCTACCCTTTCAGACCCTTTTGCAATAACTATAAATTGGACAAGTGTTATCACTAAAAAAACCACTATTCCTACAACTAAATTTCCCTGTATAACTACTTTTCCAAAAGCTTCTATCGTTTTACTAATTTCTCCAGAACCCAATATCATTCTAGTTGTCGAAACATTAAGTGCCAATCTAAAAAGAGTTGCCAATAATAGCATCGTAGGAAGTGCACTTAATTTTAAAGGTTTTTCTATATATAAAGCACTTACAACTAAAAGTAATGATAAAATTAAATTTGCTACAAGGAGAATATCCAACAAAAAAGGAGGCAATGGAAGAAGCATACTTGCAAAAATTGCTATGACAGATAATGGAAGTAAAAGAGTTTTCACAAATATGCTCCACAAATTTATGCTGAACGAACATTTCTAATAGCAGACATTTTTGTTTCATGCTCTGATTTTATAATGTTAGAAAGCAATGACACCTTCTGCATTTGTTGTTGCCAATACATCTGCATAGAAATCATATCCTGAAATTCAGACTGAATACCTACCGCAGAACCTGCAACACTTCCAATAGTGCCTAAAATCCCAGAAAAATCTATACCACTTTCTGTTTCAGGAACAGGTGTATACCGCGTTAATCCAGAATCATCAAAATTATCATAATTAAAAGTTTCCGTTACCTTATCTATAGCCCCCATTTTATCCTCCATAAAATTTTTAATTTAAAAAAATTTTTACACTAAGTTTAATATCGAAAAAAAATATAAATAGTGACGTCAAAAAATAAAAATAAATATCTAATTTGTTTTTTTGTATACTAAAGGATGATTTTTTGATTATTAAAATATATACTTAAAAAGTTATGAAAAAAAATGAACATTTATTAGATACCTTAATTTTATTTCTATTTTTTCTTTATTGTATATTTATTTCATTAAATAGGTTAATCGCTAGAGATGAAGGATTTTACATAATAGCAGGAGAACTTATATTAGAGGGATTTATACCTTATAAGGATTTCTTCTTTCCACAAATGCCTTTTACAGCTCTTTTTTTTGCATTCTGCATGAAAGTTTTTGGAATCTCTTGGTTTGTTGCAAGAGGAGTTTGTGGAATTATCTATTTTTTAGCAGGTAGCACTTTATTCTTTTACATAAAATCAAAATTTAATTTAAAACTTGCTTTTTTTAGTTTAATTGCCATTTCATTTTCACCGATGGCTTTTCCTTGGTTTCCAATTTTAAAAAGTTATGCTTTTGTAATTCTTCTATTACTTGTAATCTTTATTACAATTGAACACCTAAAGAATAATATAAAAACATTATCCCCATTTAATATTCAATCCATCTTGTTTTTCATAGGAATATGTTTTGGTTTTTTAGGTTTAGTAAGGTTATATTTTTTAGGAATACTCCCTGTCATATTTCTTCATCTGTATGAAACAAAAAAAACAAAAGTAAAAGATTATTTTTATTTTTGTCTTGGAACTATCACGGCATTATCTCCTGCAATTATTTTATTTTTTATCGATTATAAAAATTTTATTTTCAACAATCTTGGCTATCATTTAGTAAGAGCACAAACTCCAATAGATGCTGCATTAACAACAAAAATTGCTTCTATCTTAAAAATATTAGGCTTAAATACTTCAATGTATCTTTCTCAACCCCAAATGATTATTACATATTTAATGCCAATTATTTGGGGAATATTTTATTTTTTCCGCATAAAGAA
>CAZHFA010000062.1:0-8093 GCA_964531865.1 uncultured Bdellovibrionales bacterium | reverse complement strand
CTGGATAATTCACTGTGTCAATAAGTCTATGCGTTATATCTTTTTCAATCATGGAAACAAAAAAACATATAAAAAGTGACACAGAAAAAGCGGAATTTTAATTCCGCTTTTAATAATTCACTTTTTTAAAATTACTTAGTGTAAGCAGAAAAATGAACACGTCTATTTTTTGAGTAGGCTTCTTCTGTTTGAGAAGGATCCAAAGGAACTTCTTCTCCATAACTAATAGTTGTAATTCTATTTGGTGCAATACCATAAACAGTTAGTGTTTCATATATAGAGTTTGCTCTTTTTTCTCCTAATGCCATATTATATTCTGCTGTTCCACGTTCATCGCAGTGTCCTTCAAGTTGAACGTAAATGTTTGGATTACTTTTTAATATTTCTACATTATAATCTAAGTCTTGCCTTGAATTATCTGAAACCTTGGAAGAATCATATCCAAAACGGATATCTTTAAACAGATTATCTCCTTCAGCAGAAGGCACAGAACCATCTCCAAACCTATTTGCAAACTTACTGTTTAATTCTTGTTCAGAAATAGAATCAATCCTATTTCCTTCTCCATCTGTTCCAGAACTTGAACCAAACAATGAGCATCCGCTTATACCAACCCCTAATGAAATTATTAACCCTAAAAATAAAAACTTTCTCATTTCTTATTGCTCCTAAAACTAGTTTAAACACTCCAAAGTATATTATATCTTAATATTATTTGGTACAAGAACAATATAGATAAAAATAAAAAAATATATTACATTTAATGATGGTTATTTTCTGTTTTTATTGTAAAAGGGGAGCTTATCTTATGTCTGTAAATAATTCAAAAAAAATTTTTCAAACAAATAAAGAAAAATATTTAAAAAGTTTGTTTAATCTTTTAAACATTGAGAGCATTAGTACTCTTTCTGAAAAAAGAGATGATTGTAAAAAATGTGCTAATTTTTTAAAAGATTATTTGAAAAATATAGGATTTTCCAGCGAACTAATCTCTACAAATGGAAATCCTGTTGTCTTTGCCGAATATAAATTATCTGATACTGCAAAAACAGTGCTAATCTATAATCATTATGATGTTCAACCGATAGACCCAATTAATGAGTGGAAGACAGAGCCGTTTAAGCCTACAATAAAAGATGGAAAAATATTTGCAAGAGGAGCTGAGGATAATAAGGGGCAACTTTTTTTTATTGTTACAGCAATTGAAAGTTTAATTAAAGAAAGCAATATTGGTTTTAATGTTAAATTTATTATTGATGGCGAAGAAGAGTGCGGAAGTGTTGGAACTTCTTTAGTCTTAGATGGTATAAAAGATAAATTATCATGTGATTATTTATTAGTTTGTGACACTAGCACAGTTAATAAAAATGTAGCATCAATTGTACTTGGACTTCGTGGAATGTGTTGCTTTGATGTTAAATTATCAGGATTAAAATCAGATCTTCATTCTGGAGTTTATGGCGGAGTAGTGCAGAATCCAGCTATAGAAATAGTAAAGCTAATTTCAACATTATATGATGAAGATGGTAAAATCAGAGTTAAAAATTTTTATGATGGAGTGATGCCTCTTAATAAAATTGATACAACAAAAATTATAGATTTTGATATTAAAGGTTGTGAAGCACAAACAGGGGTATTTCCAAGTGGTGGAGAGAAGGGGATTTTACCTTCAATTCGAGCTGGTTTTAGACCTACAATAGAAATAAATGGCATATCCTCTGGTTATCAAGGAGAAGGAGTAAAGACAATAATTCCATCTTTTGCTATTGCTAAATTTTCTTGTAGATTAGTTCAAGATCAAGATCCAGATAAAATTTTTGAAGTTATAAAAAAGCATTTAGAAAATAATAATAACTCAAACTTAAAGCTAGATGTAATAAGGACTGATGAAGGAGCTTTTGCATTAAACATAGATGTTAATAATGAAGGGATTTTAAAAGCTACAAATGCTTTAAAAAAAGTTTGTGGTGACGTTGTTTATATATGGGAAGGAGGTTCAATTCCAATTTTGACAAAACTTTCAAAAATTTTAAATAAAGAAGCTATTCTTGCAGGCTTTGGATTGGACGAAGATAGGATACATGCTCCTAATGAATCTTTTCCTATTGAACAATTTGAAAAAGGATTTTGCTTTTGTAGGGAATTTTTTTCAAAATAGAAAACACTATGGCAGATTTTATGAACACTAAAACAAGGCCTTTGGCTGATTTACTTCGTCCACAGATTTGGGATGATATAAAAGGACTAGATAAAATTGATGGTAGTCTTTTAAAACTTTTTAAAAATCCAGATGAAATTTTACCATCTTTAATTTTATGGGGACCTCCTGGAAGTGGAAAAACAACATTGGCACGTCTTATTGGTAATACTCATAATTGTTCTTTTATCCCTTTTTCTGCCGTATTGGGTGGTGTAAAAGATATTAGAGAGATAGTAGATAGAGCTAAGAATTATTATGGCATTACAATTTTATTTATAGATGAGATTCATAGATTTAATAAGGCTCAACAAGATGCACTATTGCCTCATGTCGAAGATGGTACAATAGTTTTAATAGGAGCAACAACAGAAAACCCTTCTTTTGCAGTAAATTCCGCTTTGCTTTCAAGAACAAGAGTTATTAAATTAGAAAGTTTAAGTAATAATGATTTGCTTGATATCTTAAATAAGGCATTAGAGTTTTTAAATATTTCTTTTACAGATGAAATGAAAAAAATGATTGTTAGTGCTTCCATAGGAGATGCTAGAAAACTAATAAATTTAATAGAATCTTTTGCTAAAACAAAAAAAGAAAATGTAACATTAGAGAGGTTAACGAATTTTTTAAAAAGTAGTTTGTCTTTTGTGTATGACAAGGCAGGAGATGAACACTATAATTTAATTTCTGCATTTATAAAAAGTCTTAGAGGTTCTGATCCGTCTGCTGCACTTTATTGGGGATTTAGAATCTTAGAATCTGGCGAAGATCCCAGATTTTTAATAAGAAGAATGATAATGTTTTCTTCAGAAGATATAGGAAATGCAGATCCTAGAGCATTAGAATTGGCGACATCTACGATGATTGCCTTTGAAAAAGTAGGACTTCCAGAGGGGCGTATTCCAATTGCTCAGTGTATAACTTATTTGGCTTCCGCCCCAAAATCAAATAGAAGTTATATTGCAATGAATCTTGCATTGGAGGCAATTAAAAATTTTCCAGATGAAAAAGTCCCCCCGCATTTAATAAATGCTCCCACGAATTTAATGAAAGATTTAGGCTTTGGAAAAGATTATAAATATCCGCATGATTATCCAAAGGGATATGTTCAAGATGAACAATATTTACCAGATAAACTAAAAGATGTTAAATTTTATGAACCGTCAAATAGAGGATATGAGAAAAACATAAGAGAAAGATTTGATTGGCTTAAAGAGGATATAAGAAACAATTCTTAAAAAAATAAGTTAAAAATAAGTTTAAGAACTCTTATGAAAGATGAAATAAAATTTTACAAGATTGAAAATAAAGAATAGATAAAAGATATTAGAAAGAAGAAAGAAAAAGAAGAGAGCTAATACACACTTTCTTAGCTCTCTACAAACCTTTTTTAATTTTTAAACAATCTAATCAAGTTTTCTAAGTGAAAATACACCTCGCTTTCTATCATTTTTTTTATTTTGTAAATAAAAAATATTAAATTTTTCTAAGTGAAAATACACCTCGCTTTCTATGGGGGTCTTTTAAATAACAAAAATTTTTCTAAAAAAATATATAAAAAGAAAAAATCATTCTGCACCGTAATTATTCAAGACAAGAATTAACTATTTTTGATAAGAATTGGTGCAAATTTTTTCTTTTAATTTTTAACCTTTTTCTTTTCTTCTTCTTCCCAATAGTGTTAAAGGATACTGTTTCCAAAAGAATTAGTCAAAAAAAAATTAAAAATATTTATTTATATTTTTTAGTAAGTTATGGGTGGAAGAAAAAATTTTTAAATTTTCTTTTCTTTTACAGCCCAATTATAGCTTTCTTTTAGTCCTTCATCCAATGATATAGTCGGTTTCCAACCAAAAGATGAAATCTTATCAATGTTTAGTAATTTTCTTGGCATTCCATCAGGTTTTGTTTCATCAAATACAATATTTCCTTGAAAGCCTACAACTTCTTTTATTTTTTCTGCTATCTCTTTTATTGTACAGTCTTGTCCTGTTCCAATATTGACAATTGATGATCCTTCATATTTTTGCATTAAAATAAAAAGTGCTTCTGCTAAATCATCAACAAATAAAAATTCTCTTAACGGTTTGCCTGTTCCCCAAATTTCAACAAAATCTTTATTTTCTTTTTTTGCTTCATGAAATTTTCTAATAAGACCTGGAATTACATGAGAATGTTCAGGATGATAATTATCATTTGGGCCATAAAGATTTGTCGGCATTACTGCTATAAAATGTTTTCCATATTGTTTATTAAATTTTTCACACAATTTTAACCCAGCAATTTTTGCCAAAGCATATCCTTCATTGGTAGGCTCCAAGGGGCCTGAAAGAAGATATTCTTCTTTTATTGGCTGTGGTGCCATCCTTGGATATATGCAAGAGCTTCCAAGATACAATAATTTTTTTACATTGTACTTAGCTGCGGCATCTAAAACATTTAGAGCGATGCTAAGATTTTCAGATAAAAAATCTGCTTGGCAAGTTTGATTAAATAAAATTCCACCGACTTTTGCGGCCGCTACAAAGACATATTCTGGTCGTTCAGTTTTGAAAAATTCTTCTACTAGTTGTTGATTAGTTAGATCCATTTCCTGATGAGTTCGTGTAATTATATTGGTAAATCCGTGTTTATTTAAATTTCTTACGATAGCAGAACCTACAAGCCCTTTGTGTCCTGCAACATATATTTTTGAAGTCGTTTCCATAAAATAACCTCCGTTTTAATGTAGTTACGAATATTTTATCAATGATCAATACTATGACAATAGGTTATTTTTTAGAATTGTTCTTTTTCCTTGGATGATCCAGAGCTTATTTTTACAGTCTTGCCAAGTAGTGTGTAAAGTGGAACATCAATAGTTGAATTAAAAAATACTTTATTTTCTGTTTCTTTTGCTTCAAGCTTTAAACAATATATGCCAGAGCAGTTTTCTTTTGATTGAGGAATTAACTTTTGTATATTATTTGAAGCGACTATTTTGGCATTTTCTAAATTTTTTTCTGCATTGTGATTTGGTATTGAAGGATTTCCTTTAAACCCTGTAAAAACATATTTACAATTATATTTTTCTTTACATTCTGTAGGAAAAGAATTTTCTTCGAAATTTCCAAGAAATTTTTTATCTTCACTAGATTCATTACTAGCTATATAATAACTTGAACAACTATCACTAGGTAAAGCATCAGATGTTTTTAACCCAGCATGTGTCATTTTCATGTCGAAACAAGAGTCTTTTGTAAAAGTCCAATTTTGTAAAATATCTTCGTATAAAATATTTTTCCAATTGTCATTTTCCCATGAACATTTTATTCCTTCATATTTTCCTGTTAACATAGTTTGAAGTTGCTCTGTGGTTTCTGGAGTAATGTGAGATGTTTTAAAGAAAAAATCTTTGCAAGAATATTCTTTTTTTATGTCATTTAAATTCTCACAAAATTTATCATGACTTAAATCTATTGATATTGTACCTATTTTTTTAGTGTTCAGCGATAAATCATTATATCTTTTCCAATCATCTTTTATGTACTCTTGAGTATCATTACAATTTTTTTTGTTCCAAATGACATTTCCTAAATGAATATTTTCTAATGTAAAATTAGAACTATTTATAGTTGGAGAATAGAATTTATTCCAAGCATAATTATTGATAAGACTATCTGGCGGACAAATATTTTCATATTCTTTTTTTTCTTTTGTCCCAAAGTTTTTAGGACAATCGTATGTTAAGGTTGAAAAATTATTGCAAGATTTTGGCTTGGATTCCATAAAAGAATTTACCAAACTAACATCAATATGATTCTTTTTCATTACCCCTTCTTTAGATTCATTTTCAATATTACAATTACTATAAATATATTTATTACTTGGAATTCCTTCTCCATAGGTATTAAGTGTAAAATGTAAGATTTCTCTTGCCTTTAAAGGTACATCTATTGGATCACATTCATTTATAGATTCTGTTTTAGGTGTAGATAATAAAATAGTATTTTTACATGCTTTTTTTATACTTTCGCTCTTATATTGTGGAGTAAAAATTTTTAAATTTTTAAAAACCCATGTAACATTATCGCTAAAAGAATCATTTAATCTTTTTAGCTTAAATCGTATTTTATACTTTTTATTAAAATCAAGTTGTATAGCTTGATGGTATAAGATTTCTTTATCTCCAAAACTTTCCTTTAATACGTCTGAATAATTTTCTTTTTCTGCTCCTCTTGCTACTAGTGATGCAGAAGAATTCTTATCAAATACACGCCCCCCAAGATCTCGTATAGCTTTTCCGTTTTCATTGATAATTTCTATATCAACTTGTGCAATATCATTTTCAGATATAGATGAATTTCCCTTTATGAAAATTACAACAGGAGTTGTTTCACATGCCATTTTGCTGTTTTTTAGTTCTTTATAAGAATAATTTTCATTGACTCCGAAAGTATCTTCATTTTTCCATGAAAACGCTTGTGAACATGTTTTATTAAAGTTTGCTTGTTTGGAAATTAAATTATCTTTATCAATATCCGATGATAAAAAACAAGGAAGAGATGGATCACAATTTTCCATCTTTGGAATAAAGAATGTAATCTCTTTTGTCTCATTAGCCTCTTGTTCCTCTTTTTTAATTATAAGGGAAAATTCAGAAGAGTTTTCTACTGTTGGAAGATATTTTTTATTTTTATTTTTCTTTAAGGTAAAAGTCTGATCTTCTAATTTGAAGTTGTCTCCTAAAATTTGTGGAAGACTTTGAGTCATAATTAAAAATTTTGCTTCAACATCTGCCTTATAGGAAAGTTCTCTATACGAAGTTTGAAAAGTTTGAAATTTTACAGTTCCAGTTTTTAAAATATTTGCGGACGCTGTCGTTTCAAATTGGTCGGTTTTTAGCGTGTTTGCTGTTGCACTAAATTTATATTGATCTATTAAATAAGAATTAGTCTTATTTGATGAGTATACATCAAACATTTTTTTGTAATTATCTGTTATGTTTGTGTTACAATCTCCTTTTATTGGGGAAAGACACCTAAGAGCACTTTCTGTCCCACTATCAAGAGCTGTTTGAGAACTCATAACTCTCATAATATCCGTCACTCCAAATAAAAAAAGCATTGTGATCGGCAAAGTTATAACAAACTCAAGAAGGCTAAACCCAAAAGTTGTTTTTTTCATGTGTATCCTTTTAATTATGTTGAGTGCTTTAACCTTTTTAAATATAGATAGATATTTCCAAAAAACCTTAGGAATGCTAGCATATGATAAGATTTTTTCCAAGTAAAAATACATATTTTAAAAGATATCGAAAATGACTAATAAAAAGGTTCGTAAAAATTTAAAATTTTTTAATTTTTATTGTAGTAATTTGATTCATTTTATTGCTTTTTTGTTTTTCATATGTGTTGTGTTTTTATTTTTTACAAAGACTAAGTATGAGTTTGGTTTTACAAAAGCAGAGTTTATAAGAAATGGGCAAACAATAGAACAATTTAATTTAAAAGTTGCTAATACTCCAAAGCTTAGGGCTAGGGGGCTTATGTTTGTAAAAAAATTAAAAGAAAATGATGGAATGATTTTTATATACCCTAATGATGAAGAGCTAGTTTTTTGGATGAAAAATACTTACCTTCCTTTAGATCTTGTGTTTTTAAATAAAGATTATAAAATTATCGGTGTTATAGAAAATATGTTGCCTCTTGATGAAACTAAAAGATATCAAATTAGTGGAAAGTCTAGGTATGCTGTTGAACTTCCAGCTTTTAGTGTGAAAAAATATGCTTTGCGAATTGGGGATGAATTAAGAATTTTAAAGTAAAAGGTATGATTATGAAAAGTAATGTTTGTTTATTAACTGTTTTTGTTTTTTTTATTTCGACATCTTGCTTTGCATGCTTTAAAAGGGATT
>CAZHFA010000061.1:0-8237 GCA_964531865.1 uncultured Bdellovibrionales bacterium | reverse complement strand
AAATTCTACGCAGACATTCCTTTTGAAGTAACAATGCCAAACGGAAATACTTTTGTTTATCCATTACGAGTTAATGGAAGTTCCAATTCCTCATTTGGAATTGTTTATGTTCCAAAATTGGGAGATAAGTTTGTCTTAGTAAAGCAATACCGTCTGGGGGCAGGAAAAGAACTTCTAGAATTTCCTAGAGGCTTTCCAGAAAGCAATCAAAATGCCAAAGGGATCGACGTCCTAGGTATCGGAAAATGCGGAAGTGAACTATTTAGAGAGCTAAAAGAAGAAATCGCCAAAGATTTAGACCCTACTGCATGTCAGGGAAAAATCCTGCTAAATGAGCTTTACCAAGATTCTTCCACCTCCTTAAATGCACCAACAGTTGTTTTTGTCGAAATGCCGACTAACACTACCTTAGAAGGGGGGGTTGAAACAACGGGAAAAATTTCTCATGTTTTAATGAGCCTTAAGGAAATCGAAGAAGCGATCAGAGAAGGACAAATCCAATGTATTTTTACATTGGCTGCGTGGGGGCTTTATAAAACCACCATAGAACTTCAGTTAGAATTCTGGCCTGGCATCGTCGGGTTTTTTAAAGGCTAAATAAGTCTTTTAAAGGTTTTGAAACTCAAGTTCAAGATAAGTTAGAAAATTTTTTTTAATTTATCTTGAACTTTTTTTTATTATATTCTACTTAATTATTCATAATTTATTATCAAACAAAATGATAAAACCTTTTAAAATATAAAAATCACTTATACCTTACTTTTATAAAAAAACTTCTTTAAAGACTTTTGGTTCTTCTAAACATCTTCCGATTCCTGCTACGACCATAGAAAGTGGATCTGGAGCGATATTTGCTTTTATGTCTAATGTTTCAGTTATTCTTTTATCAAGTCCACGTATTAAAGACCCACCACCTGCAAAAGAAATACCTGCAGATAATATATCCCCTGAAAGTTCTGGTGGAGTATTTTCCAAAACTTGTTTAATTGATTCAATAATACTTGATACAACCTCAAAAATAGCTTCTCTAATTTCTATACCACTTATTATAACAGTTCCTGGAACCCCCGTTGATAAATCTCTTCCCCTAACCTCTACTTGCTGATTATCATAATCTTTATGTGCAGAACCAATTGTCATTTTTATAAGCTCAGCAGTTGATTCTCCAACTAACATTCTGTGTTTTCTTCTTATATAATTTATTATTGCCTCATCCATTGCGTCCCCACCTTGTCTAATGGAATTGGAGTAAACAATATCAGACAAACTTATAACCGCTATATCTGTGGTTCCCCCACCAATATCAACAATCATCGAAGCTGTCGCTTCTGTTACAGGAAGCTCACAACCAATTGCAGCTGCCATTGCCTCATCAATAAGTTTTATATCACGAGCCTCCCCTTCTAAAGCATCTTTTATCGCTCTTTTTTCAACTTCTGTAATTCCACTTGGAACACCAACAATAATATGAGATGGTCTTACAAGCGAAGGAGATTTTTTCCTGACAGTAGATAAAAAATATTTTATCATTCTACTAGCAACATCAAAATCAGCAATAACACCTGTTCTTATAGGGCGAATAACATTTACCCCCTCAGGCGTACGACCAAGCATTTGTTTTGCCTCTGCACCTATTGCAACAATTTCTTGTTTACCTTCAAAATAAGAAAGGGCAACCATTGACGGTTCATTTAATACGACTCCAGTTCCACACTCATAAAAAAGCGTATTTGCTGTGCCTAAATCTATGGCTAAATTAGGTGAAAACAATCTGTACATAAAACTTATCCTTCTTGTTTTATTTTTTCTCTTAACATTTTTAATAATTTTATATTATCTGTATGTCCAGTCATAACGGCGGTGATTTTGCCACAAATTGGACGACCAAGTAAATATAAATCTCCCATTGCATCTAAAACCTTATGACGTGCTGCCTCATCTTCAAAGTATAACTTAGAATTTATAGGTCCTGAAGCATCGTATAAAACAAAATTATTAAATCTCCCCCCCTGTGCCAAGCCCTTATCTTGAAGCATATTTATATCTTTTACAAATCCAAAAGTTCTCGCCAATGCTATCTGCTCCTTATAAATTTTAGCATCATCTAAAGGAAACTCTACTTCTTGCCTTCCAAGAGGTTCAGGATAATCTAATACATACTTAATGCTTGGCCTCTCGGCTGGTTCAATCATAATAGATTTTTTTCCATCTTCTAATTTAATAGTTTCATTGATTTTTATCTCAAACCAATCCCCTCCTTGCTCTAATATCCCAGTATTTTCTATAAGTTCACAAAAATCCTTTGAAGAACCATCCATTACCGGAACTTCTCCATTACATTTTATCAAAAGATTCGAAATCCTATACGCAGAAAGACATGACATTAAATGTTCTATTGTAGCTACTTGCTTATCTCCTTCTTTTAGTGTGGTCGCAAACCCAGTAGAAGAAACAAAATCAATATGAGCAGGAATTATCGTTTCCTCAGCAATTCCTTCAAAATGAATACCAGAATTTTCTAAAAGAGGCTCCAAAATTATTCCACTTTTTTTACCAGAATGTAACCCTTGCCCATACAAGACAGCACTTGCTTTTAAGGTCCTTTGTGGAATTTTTCTTCCTTTCATACCTTGATCTTTAAAAGCAATGTTATTTATTTTTTTGTTATCTATAGGACTTAAAGCATTATTCTCTTCATCTATTTTTAAAGCTTTATTAACCGTACTTAATATCAAATCTAAATCTAAAGGCTTCTCAATAAAATCAAATGCTCCTTCTTGCGTCGCCTTCACAGCTGTTGCAATAGTTGCATGTCCACTTATCATAATTACTGGAAAAGTTTTCTTCTTATTTTTAAAAATTTCAAGGACTTCTAATCCATCCATTCCAGGCATCCAAATATCTAAAAATACTAAATCAGGAGAAATTTCATCAACATATTTAACTGCTTTTTCTCCATCTGAAGCTAAAAAAACTTGAAAACCAGCATCTTCTAAAATGCCTTGTAATATTTTTCTAATGCTCTCTTCATCATCTACAATTAAGATTGACTTTTTTTCAGACGGGCTTAAACACATACTCATCATTACATCCTTGTATATAAAATTAAAACATAAAAACTTTTTTAGTTTAACATAAAAACTACAATAAAACATAGATAAAGCACACAAAAAAGATATTATTCTTTAATGCTATAAAGTTCAATAAAATATGCTAGAATTTCAAGGCTCAAATTAGATTAACACACATCATATTAAGACATTACTAGGCAAGATATGACTTGAGAAAAAAGCTCTCTGTTAAATTATAACTTATTGAGGGGAGAGCATTCTATAGGATGCCCACACCTTCATTAGTTTTTTTCTATTCTTAAGTCACTTTAAAATTTTATTTTCGATAATCAGTATTGTGTTATATAATCTGCGCGGTCTGGATTCTTAGTTTTAATATATCTTACTATATTACTTTTGATCTAAAAGACTTGTGTATTATTTTTTATTAAGGAGATGATATGAAATTACTATTTAAATTATTACCAATAATTTTTCTTGTGACGCTTGCTAGCTGTGGTGGAGGAGATGGAGATGATGGCGTTGGAGCATGTAGCGAGTTAAAAATTGCTAACGGTGAATCTTGTGAATCAAAAGAAAATCCAGTTGTAGCATTAGAAATGTATAATAGTAAGGGGGGAAAATACATTTGTTCAGGAAGTATTATTACAAGAACATCTGTATTAACCGCAGCACATTGCCTTGTAGGTTATAATACAATAACAATAAGCCATAGAAATGCATCTGTAGATGCTAAAGAAGGTTTTTACCATGGAAGCTATAGAGGAGGAGTTACACCTAATGACTTGGCAATTTTAAAAGTTCCAACAGAATTTACGGATGCTGCAAACTTTTCTCCACTTCCATTAAATATTAGTCAAGAAGTTGCTAATGGCGAATCGTTAGCAATTTTTGGGTTTGGCAGAAATGAAAATGATGAAATAGATCTTAGCTATCCAAAAGCAGCTTATGTAACTTTTACGGGAATCGTTAATGGAATGATTTCAACTGTTGGATTATCTGGATTTGCACGCGGAGGAGATTCCGGAGGGCCTGCCGTTTATAATAATGCATTACTTGGAGTATTAAGTGGATCAATCGATGAGCTTCAAACAAACTTCTATGTCAATTTAAGAGAAACATCAAACTATAATTTTATAATGACTTTAGCTTCTGATATAGCAACAAAAAGTACTGTTGATAAGGCTATCAATGATAATCTTGCTATAAAATGGACTGCTGAATAATCATAAGAAATAATAAAAGAGGAATTTTGCAAGAACGTAAAAAAATTCCTCTTTTATATTTTATCCATAAATCTTATAAGAAATATTTTTTAAGAAATAAACTCATTCCAAAATGATTTCATATTTCCTAAAAGTCTTGCTCCAACTTGGCATATTACTTTATTTGACATAAAACATGCTCGCCTTAAAGATTCTTCTTTTGAAAGCTTAATTGATATTCCATAAAAATATGAAGCTAAAAACATGTCCCCTGCTCCTGTTAAGTCTATAGGCTCACATTTATAAGCATCAACAAAAATCGTATTGCCATTTTCTATCAATACAACGCCATCACTTCCAAGCGTTATAATATACTGCTTATTATCTTTTCTAGATTTAAAATATTCTAACATTGAATTTTTATCGTTTGTATTAGAAAAAATTTTAGCTTCTTCACAATTTGCAAAAATAAAATCTGCCTGATTAGCAAACTCTTTAACCTTATCAAGACATAACTCCAAAACCCATTTTTCAGAAAAACTCATCATGATTTTATTATTTTCAGATTTTGCAATTTTAACAGCTTCCTTTAAAGATGTATAAGCTTTTAGATTTGAAATGGGATACATCTCTAATAAAAGTACCTTAGAGTTTTTTATAAGATTCCTATCTTCATCTTCTAAAACAATGTCTGCACAATCACCAAGAAAAACTAACATCGTTCTTTCAGCGTTTGGCGTAATAAGGACATAACAAGTTCCTGTCTTTAAATTTTTCTTAAAAATATTTTTCGACATACTAATATCAAGATTTAAAAAATCCTTATAAAATCCTTGCCCTGCCATATCCTTTCCAAGAGTTCCAATAAAAGATGATTTTTTTCCAAATGCAGAAATTGCATATATAGAATTAGCAATGGAACCTCCACTTGAAATAGTTAAACTTTTTTGTTCTGCTAATAAATCAAGTTTTTGTTTCTGCTCTAAAGTAATAAGGCAAGAATTTCCGACTTTAAAACCAAGTTCACTTATTTCTTCAAATGTTACACTTATAGCGATATCAACAATTGCATTACCAATTCCACAAACATCATATTTTTTCATATTATCTTTCCATAAATTTTTTATTTTTTTACTTCAATATTTATTTTTCTTTTTCCATCATCCATTACACTAAAATAAATAATAAAATCAGAAATTGAAATAAGAGAGGGAAATTTATCAGCCCATTCTACAAGAACTATTTCATTAAAAAAATCATCTTCCCAGAAATCTTCTGGACAGCTATTTAACCTATAAAGATCCCAATGACTAACAGAAAAATTATCACCTTTATAAATATTTTCCAAAACATAAGATGGAGAAGAAACGCTTTCTTTTATATTTAATGCTTTAACTAAAAATCTAACAAAAGTTGTTTTGCCAGCCCCCAAATCTCCACATAATGAAACTAAACAAGATGGTTTTATCAATGCTGAAAAATCTTTTGCAAAATTTTCAAGTTCATTTTCAGAATTGATAATCAATTCTTTTTTAAACACCTATTTTCTCCTCAAAAAATTGAGTTAACTTTTCTATAGTTTCATCACATATTTTTTCATCTTTATGTTCAACCATTATTCTTATTTTATTTTCAGTCTCAGAATATCTAATTAAAATTCTTCCCTCATCTTTAAAATCATCAAGAATTTTTGATTTTAACTCTTTATAACCTTCAATTGTATCAAGATTAGGCTTTGCAATTACGGTAAAACTTTTTAATTTTTGAGGAAAGCTCTTATAACCAGCTTGCAATTCTCTTAAAGATTTTCCTTCAGTTAACATAATTTCTAAAATTTTTAACGCTACACAAAGTCCATCCCCAGATTGACCACATTCTTTAATGATAACATGTCCAGACTGTTCACCTCCAAGAGATAAATCATATTTTTGCATTTCTTCTAACACGTGAACTTCCCCAACCCTTGAACGCTTTACAATAATATCATCGCTTTTTAATGCCAAATCTAACCCCATATTTGACATTACCGTAGCAACTATTGAATTATTCTTTAACATTCCACATTTTTTAAAATACTTTGCTAATATCGCTAGAATTTCATCACCATCTAAAATTTTTCCACATTCATCAACCAATACAATTCGATCCCCATCTCCATCCAACGCAATACCTAAATCAAGGTTGTTATCTATTACTAGCTTAGATAAAACCTCTGGATATACACTACCAAACCCTGCATTTATATTTTTCCCATTTGGCTTATCTCCCCTCACCTCAACATCGGCCCCAAGTTCACTTAATAAACTTTCCCCTATAAATGAAGCGGAACCATTGGCCAAATCAAGTCCAATTTTTAAACCATTTAAACATAAATTTTTGTTAAAAAAACTTTTCAAATGGTCTATATATCTTTCAGAGGCCCCTTTGATTTTTATAATTTTCCCTATTTCTTTATTGCTTTCCGGTTCAAATGGTTCTTTCATAAGCTCTACAATTTTTAATTGCATATCTTCCGGCATTCTATTTCCATTTGGTAAAAAAACTTTTATTCCATTATCTTGATATGGATTATGAGAGGCTGTTATAGCGATACCAATATCTGCTCTCATATCATCTTGAAAATAAGCAACTCCGGGAGTCGGAATTACACCAGCTAAAATGACATCACAACCACTAAAAAGAAAACTAGATGTTAATGCATTAGCTATCATATAGCCAGAAACTCTCGTATCCCTTCCGATCAATACTTTCGGCAATTTTCCATTTACATCATAAAATACTTTCGATAACGCCATACCGAATTTTATAATAGAATATGGTTCTAACGGATACACTCCTGCAACTCCCCTAATACCTGTCATACCAAATAAATTCCCCATTATTTTCTCCTTAATTTATATTTATTTTTTTTAATTATTAATTATGCAAACTTTTTATAACTTGCCTTTCCTTTAAAAAAATATTCTTAGGATTTACACTTAATAACTCAATCCCCACAGGTAACTCGACAAAAACCTGTGCTTTCCGTTGTACTAACGTATCTTCCTTTATAGTCACATATGGCTTTATTTTATCTATTGTTAAGTTATCAATATCTTTTTTTGCACCGCTTAATAATAAATCAACAGTTTTAAAATCTACTTCATATGGTTTAGCAATTTGATTTCTAATATCAATACTTACGCCCTTAAACTCTTTGTTTGCCTTTAATGCCCTTACAGATATTTTAACTTTAACAGTTTTTTCTTCTGCTGTTGTAAATTGACCTATTGCACGAATATTAGTTTCCACAATAGAGTCCTCAGTAATATTTCTTAAATCTACAGGCTCTGTTTGTATTCTCTTAATTCCCTTTAGTTCAATTTCAGATCCTTTAACATTTATAAATTCAGGTTCAACCTTAAACTCTAATAATTTATACATTTCATCAATCGTACCAATTCTTGGAACAACAACCGGCAATCTTTTTGAAATAACATTATCAACTGAAAAAGTTACTTCCGAAGGCTCTATACTTAATACATCAACTCCCGCTGGAAACTTAAAATTACTTGGTTCAATTTTAGCTGTATATGTTGTAGTGATATTATCCGGAAATTTTATATCAAGATTAACTCCTTTTTTTGCTATCACATCAGAAAGTAAATACGATGGCCCTTTTATCGTAACTTGCACTTGAGATTTCGAAGATAAAATAACAATTTTATCTTCTGGAAGATTTGATGTCACAATTGGCACATTTAAATTCACACTAGATGAGCCTGATTTATCATTTACAATAACCGTTAAAAAAATTGCAATTATAAAAGCAATAACTAATGTTCCAAAATTTTTCATTTTTCTCCTGCCTTATTATTTTGATTTAATAAAAAATGTTGTAAACATTCTCTAAGCATTACAGAATCTAAATTTCTATTAAGCTTTCCATCTCGACAAACAGAAATTCCCCCTGTTTCTTCAG
>CAZHFA010000060.1:0-8290 GCA_964531865.1 uncultured Bdellovibrionales bacterium | reverse complement strand
CACAACATTCTTTCTTTTCCTTGTAACTTTCTTTTTTTTATACTTGCAAACTCTGACTGTTCCTCAGGACTTAAATAATTTTTATTAGATAACGTTTCAACTCTTTTATCTAAGCCTACATGCTCTTCATATAATTTTTTTAATTCATAATCTCCAGCATCAATTAGTTTCTTTATCGCCTCAATCTCACACTTTTCCATTTGCAATCCCCCTTACTAAAATAACACATTAAAATTATATAACATTCTTATAAAAATTTATTGATATTTTTTAAATATTTCCACTAAATCCATAAAATCTTTTGGTAATTTAGAATCAAAAAAAAGTTTTTGTCCAGTTACAGGATGAGTAAAACCTAAACTTTTAGCATGTAACGCCTGCCTTCCAAACCTTTCCTGTGCAATTTTTAAATTAAATGGAAGTAAAGAAAAATCTCCATACAATTTATCCCCTATAATTGGAGAATGGATATAATCCATATGCACTCTTATTTGATGAGTTCGTCCCGTTTCTAGCTTAAAAGATAACAAACATGCATACCGCATTTCTTCAATTTTTTTCCAATGTGTAATAGCATGTTTACCTTCACCTTCCAACACAGACATTTTTAAACGATTAGTCTTATGACGACCTATAAAAGTATCAATCACTCCTTCATTAAATTTATTAACTTCCCTATCTGCCCTAGGAGTTGATAACACTAATGCTACATATTCCCTATAAACAGCATGTTCCTTAAATTGTTTCATTAAA
The DNA here is from genome assembly GCA_964531865.1 of uncultured Bdellovibrionales bacterium. Taxonomy (GTDB): domain Bacteria; phylum Bdellovibrionota_C; class UBA2361; order UBA2361; family CAKMMH01; genus CAZHFA01. The sequence continues at coordinate 7,537 of CAZHFA010000060.1, read as the reverse complement.
TTAACTTGCGAATATTGATTTTTCGCTATGACTAAAAGTCCCGTTGTATCTTTATCAATCCTATGCACTATTCCAATTCGATTGCTTTGCTTCATCTTATTATCAAAAGATAATTTATTAACTACAGCATTTAATAAAGTTTTATCTTTATTTCCAGCCCCAGGATGTACAACGATACCTGCCCCTTTATTTATAACTAATAAATCATCATCTTCGTACACAACATCAACGTCTACATTCCACGGAACAATATTGTTACAATTAGCATCTTCTACATCAATATCACACTCTAACTTATCATTTAGCTGTAAAACATAAGACCCCTTCTTGCAAATACCATTTACAAGTACATAACCATCCTTAATAAATTCTTGAATTTTTGAACGAGAAAAAAATTTTTGAGATAAATTCCTAGAAACCAACATTGAGATTAGCACTATATCCAATCTCTTTCCTACATCTTTTTCATCAACATCAAAATACACCTTATTCATATAAAAGCTTATATATCTTTTAATTTTTTCTCTGCTTTAGCTTTATACTCCGAACTAGAATATTCCTTTATTAGCTTTTGTAAGCTTAGCTTTGCAGCATTCTTATCTCTTAGACGCAAGAATACTAAAGCTTGATTGTATAAAGCTCTTGGAGCTCTTGGATGATTTTTAAATGTAGTTAACAACGAATTATATGCTATCAATGCTTCTTTGTTATTTCCCACTGCATCTGAACAAATCCCTTGCCAAAAAAGCACTCGAGATTGTTGCTCCCCAACTGCACTTGTCATTAAATCATTAATTATAGTCAATGCTTCCCTAAATTTATTTGCCTTTATATTCTCTAACATCTCGAGCATTTCTCTTCCAAACTCGATACTTTGCTTTGATGCAAATATCTCATCCTCTGCCAATATATCCTCAGGAACAATAGCATGTACTTTTTCTCCAGCTGTTATTTTATCAGATGCTAAATTACCGACAAGTTCAGGCTGAATATTTACTTCCGGAGAAACAGCAACTTTATTTTGATTTAAAACCATCTCTTCTTTGTAGTGTTGTAACTCTTCTATGACACCATTTGACTTTTGTAACTCTTCAGACAAACGCGATATTTCAGAAGCTTGCTCTAACTGATAAGACCTAAGATTTCCAACAGACCTTTTTAATGACTCAATCTCATTTGTCGTATTAGAAGAAAAGCAAGAAGATAATAAAAAAAGACTTAAAAGGCAAAAAAAATTTTTCATAGCAAGAAAAGGAATTACAAAAAAAAGAAATCTACTCAACAAAAAAAACAACATTTAAGAAGAGAAAATTTTAATTTCTCTTCTTAAATGAATAGCTCAAAATTATTTAACGTCAAAGTGAGCACGACGATTTTTAGACCAAGCAACTTCATCATGACCAGCGTCTAAAGGAAGCTCTTCACCATAAGGTGCAGTAGTCATACGAGAAGTAGCAATGCCCAAAGATTTCATATAATCTTGTACGGCATTTGCTCTTTTTGCACTAAGAGCCATATTATATTCTGCAGTTCCTCTTTCATCACAATGTCCCTCAATTGTAACTGTAGCAGAATCATTTTCTGTCAACCATTCAGCATTTGACTTTAAGATTTCTTTTGCTGAAGAATCAATTACATATGAATCAAAAGCAAAATGAACATCGCTCAAAGGACCACCCTCTGTTGCATCAGCTATATTAGTCTTTCTACAAGAACAAGCAGAAAGCCCAATAATCATTACTAAAGCTAATAAAATTTTTAGACTTCGCATTACGCATCTCCTATCTTTAAAAAAAACATAAACCCTTTTTCTAGTTTTACAAACCTTTAGAATCAAATGATTCAAACTGTTTTAAAATCTTAAAAGTATTTATAAAATATATATATTCTATAAATTCATCATACAAAATACGATAAATTTACCTTCAGAGAAAATAATATAAATTTAAATTTAGTACAATAGATTTTTAACATTTATTTATTTAATTTTATTACTCTATTGGTCCCCAACTTGGATCCATGTATCCAGTATTACTAAATGTAAGTTGTTTTAAATTCGTTCCATCTGATTTTATCATAGCAAGATTAAAAATTTTTGAAGAACCAAAAGTTGATGCAAAAATTAAATATCGCCCATCTGGAGACCATGATGGATCTTCATTGTTTCCATATGTAGTAAGTTGTTGTGCATTAGAACCATCTACATCACTTACAAAGATTTGAAACTGCCCTTCGGCTCTACAAATATATGCTATTTTATCCCCATTAGGTGACCAAGCAGGAGATGTGCAGTAATTTGAACTTACAAAACTGATTCTTTTTAACCCAGAACCATCACTTCCCATTTTATAAATTTGTGGCCCTCCACCTCTATTAGAACAAAAAACTATTGCACCTGCATCAGGAGACCATGAGGGGGAAACATTGATAATTCCTGCTTCTGCAAGGACTTTTCTAATGATTCCTCCATTTTTATTCATCAATATCAGATCCGCTCCGGCCCCACGCGTTCTAGAAAATAAAATATTATTTCCATCTGGAGTAAATTGTCCACCAATTTCAAGAGAGTTCCCTGTTGTAAGTTGCCAAATTCTTCTGTTAGAAAATGAATACCTAAAAAGATCTGGAGCTCTATTCTTATATGATGTATACACTACTTCCTGTCCATTAGGCGACCAAGATGTCGACAAAACAAGCCCCCTATCATTCGTAATTTGCCTTACATTAGTCCCATTTGCATCCATTAAAAACAATTCTTTAAATCGGCCAACCCTTCCTGAAAAAGCAATAGTTGAGCCAAAAAACCCAGATGAACCCGTAAAATATTCTAAAATAACATTTGAAAACCTATTAGCAACTTTAGATATTCCAGAAGCATTACTAATAACATATTCTTTAGCAATAACCACTCCCTGTTTTGCCACATCATGTAAATACATTTTTATTTTTATTTGAGAACCATCCTGAACAGCTTCACCTTTTACAAGTCCTTCCGCTCCAATGACACTCCAATCAGAATAAGAAAAAGAATTGTTGTCACACTTTCCCTTTGACTCTATATAAGTATTTGGGTCTAAAACATTAAAAAAACCGCTAATATCCAAATTACTTATTATTGTTTTTTCTGGCTCTAATTTGTTAGATGTTTGATTACAAAGAGACGCAATCGCTATTGGGAAACGTTTTCCTGCTCCTTGAATTGTGATATCCGTAGCTGCGTAAGAAAGGTTTATAATGCATAAAGTAGCAAACATAAAGTAAAATAATTTTTTCATATAAAAACCTCATTCATATAATTTATAAAAGTAAAACTTATCGTAAAATTTATTCTTTAATATGTCCACAGATTAGAAATATTATCGCTTAAATTTTTTTATTAAAGCACAAGTAATAAACATTAAGAAATGCTCCAACAAAACAAACCTCAGATAAACTTTTACATGATTCCTCTATGATATCAAACAATCTAAGTATAAAAGTTAAATCTTCACCTTTAAAATATAAATGCATTTCCCCTTGTCTTCCACCAAGCAAATCAAAGATCACCATAAAAACAGCAAAAATAGCTGCAAAAATAAAAACTTTTGTAACCTTCTTAAAAATCATCACTTCCGAAAAATATTTTATTAACAAAAATGCTCCAAAAACACCATATAAAAGGATAATAACATCATCAATATGATCAGCAGGCCCATATCTATCAAAACCGAAAAGATCACATATCCTATGATCTATGGACTCATGAAATCTTAACAACTCATCAAAAGCCAGAAAAATAAAAAATATTGAAAGGAGATGCCATAATTTAGCACTTGACGATTCATTTTTTCTCACTAAGAAAATATGCTGAGAAATAAAACCAACCAAAAGTAATTGAAAGAAAGATATCCACGTTACAGGTCTCATCTCCTGAAATCCCCAACCAAGATGAAGCTCAAATGGATAACTTAAAAGCATACAACCAAATATAACCGCAAGAACTATTAACAAAAGTCTAAAAATTGCTTTTCTTGGCTCTACATTATTTAAATTCTCTTTTCCAAAAAAAATTCTAAATAATTTTAACTTAACATTCTCTACACTTTTAGATAATTCCATTAGTCACCCTCTTCTAAAAATCCTATTCTCTAGGATCAAATACCAATCGTATTTCTTTAAAAAACTCATATACATTATCAGGTGGTATTGGAACAGGTGAAGATTTTTGAATGGCTCGCAAAATAGAGTCATCATACCTTTCCAGTCCAGAACTTGTAACAATCTTATACTTTGTAACCACACCACTTTTATCAATAAACATTTCAACTTGGGCCCTATACGGCTGAGAAGTATCAAACCAATTCCAGTTTGATTTTATATGCTTTACAAGAATATCTTTATATTTAAAAAATTCTGGAGGTCTAACAATCCCCCCCCCCATTCCATTTCCGCCCGTAATTTTCCCTGCCCCAAAGCCGACTCCACCTGCATCAGAAGATTCTCCTATATATCTTTGCAAAGCTTTCTGAAGTTGAGTATCTAAATTTTGAGTCCCCGCTCCTGTACCACCTTTTACGCCATTTGTTTTTGCATTTTTATTATTTGTTACTTTTTCATTACTAACTTTTTTGGGAGGTTTTGAAGTTGTTTCATTTGCTTTTTTTAACTCACCTTTAGTTATATTTTTTGATACTTGCGTTTTTTCATTTTTCTTTTTATCAGCCACGGAAACTTCTGCTTTTTCTTTAACCTCTATTTTTTGTGGTGCTTTTTTACTTTCTACTTCTTTAATTTTAACTTCAGGTTTTACGACTTCTTTTTTAGGAGCAGGAGCTGATTTTTCCTCAACTTTTTTAAAAGGAACTATCGGTTCTTTTTTCCCGGTCTTTGAAACTTGAGAAATTCCTCCTAATTTTTTTCCTCCCTCAACACTAACAGAATAAACAACAAACGGTTCATTTTTTTTATAATCAAGTTCTATAGAATTTATTCTAAAAAAGGCCAATAAAAAAAGAATTACATGTAGCGAAAGCGACACCACTATCCCTGGGACAAAAAATTCCTTATTCATACCACAAAAATTATCGTATTTTTTTTCACTCATATAAATAAAAACTATATACAAAACATTTGAACAACATTTTTAAACGAAAACACCCCCCCCCTAATCAAGCGGGGCAGATACTAATCCTATTTGATCTATTCCAGCTTCATGAAGTTTCCCCATAACCTTCATCACAAAACCGTAATCTATATCCTTATCTGCTTTTATATAAACTTTTCTTTGGGCATCTTTTTTTGCATCTAATATTGCAGGCATTTTCTTAGCAATCTCATCCAATAACAATTCATTCTTTGAACCTACATAAATTTTCTTCTCTTTATCAATTGACATTACTACCTGCTCTTCAGAGCCTGCAAGAGGAGCCGTCGTAGCCTTAGGCAAGTTTACATCAACTCCTTGTTGAAGCATTGGGGCCGTCACCATAAAAATAACAAGCAAAACAAGCATAACATCAACAAGCGGTGTTACATTAATTGCAGCAACTGGACCATCACTATGACTATCAGAAAATCCCATTTTTTATTTTCCTACCAAATATTTTGCAGAAATGCTTAAAAATTCTGAAATAAAACCTAAAGTTTCTTCTTTATAATTTTTTACTTTTACCGCAAAAAAGTTATATGCAATAGAAGCAGGAATAGCAGCAGCAAGGCCAACTGCAGTAGCAATTAACGCCTCAGAAATTCCTGGAGCTACAGCTTGCAAAGTCGTAGATTTTACGGAACTTAACCCTTGAAATGCAACCATGATTCCCCAAACAGTTCCAAAAAGCCCAACAAACGGAGCTGCAGTAGCTACTGTTGCCAAAAAAGTGTTTCCAAACTCAAGTTTTCTTATCTCAGAAATTGCACTTCTTTCTAAAATTCTTCTTAATATATCTATATAATAACCATTATTTACATTATCTTTACTATCCCTATCTTTAGGGTTTATTTGCAAAAGCTCTCTATAGCCTGCTTTAAAAATTTTTGTATATGGATTGTTAGAAAGGTGTTCAGTGGCTTCCTCGATTCTTGCAAAATTTCTATTTTGCCAAAAAATTTCCCTAAACTCCTTACATTCTTTATTTACTCTTTTGTATTGTAAAATCTTTGCAAAAACTATTGCCCAAGAAAACAAACTGGCAACAACTAATATCATAAGAACCATAAAAACAGTTGAACCTGAATGCGTTATCATTTCCCATATTCCAGGCTCTGTTACATTATTTACCACTTGATTTGCAACATCCATTGTTTCCTCTACAAGAGTTGCAACTGGCGTAACTACAACAGGCGTTGACATATAAAACTCCATAAAAATTTATTTAAAAAGACTCAGTAAGTCTATATTAAAGAAATAAAAACCTCAATCATTTTAATTTATAATCTTAGAAAAATATTTATAAAAAATATAAAAAACATTATTTGATATAAGACACAACGAATTATTTTTTTACATTGTTACAATTTTTAATCTTGATGTTTACAAAAATGTATAGACAATTTAAATATAGTTTTTCTTTTTTCACTGGACACTATGTAACTCATGATTTCTAATACAACTAAAAAATTATTTTTATCACTTTTTATTGTACTTTTACTATTAGCAACTGTAGAATTTCTATTTTCAAATAACTTAACAATATTTAATCATTTAAAAGAAAAAAAATTAAATCTTAGCCAAGTAATTTTTGAAGATGCGGAGCAATTATCTAGTTTACACTTTAACTCTAAAAAAGAGCCAATTATTACAATTTCTAAAAACGGCTCTACTATTTCATTTAAAAACTTAAATTTAAAAACAAAAAGTATTTACATAGAAACACATGGTACAAAAGCAGATATATATGGTGGAAGAATAGATATTAGTGATAGTTTTTATAAATATGACAAAATAACTGTAAATCATTTTTTGTTTAATCCAAAAAGTAACACGACAAATAATACTATTACTGCATCTATATCGCCTGCAGGATATTTAAAAAATTTATATCTTGTTTTTTATTCCGCCCAAAAAGATTTTACAATTTCAAATATTACACTTAACAAAAAACTTCCACTTACATTCAATTTTCTAAGATTTTTCTTATTTTTTTTCTTCTTTGCAACTTTAAAAATTATTTCTTTTTACAAGCTATACAGAATTCCTTTTGACAATAAAAATATTTTTCACAAATTTAGTTTAGCCCTGGCGTGTCTTTTGTGTATGTTTGCTTCAAGTTTAATTTTTAAATATACAAATTTATTTGATTCCATTAGTTATTTACCACAAACAACATATAAACAGCTATTAAATCCAAGAGGAATTATTGATTATCCATTATTAGATGATGTAAAAAATTACTCCAATTACATACAACTGTTTAATGCATTCAAAACAGGTCACTTATATCTATGGAAACTTCCTAAGACAAAAGATATTGATATATACAACAACTATGATCCTTCTGAGAGATTAAAAAATAATAATTTTGATGGAACTTGGGATAGAGCATTTTTTAATAAAAAATTT
>CAZHFA010000059.1:0-8346 GCA_964531865.1 uncultured Bdellovibrionales bacterium | reverse complement strand
AACCCCCTAATTAGGCGACTTTTTAGGGGGTTCGATTTTAGCTCGTTTTTCAAAACGTGCGACAATGCGACAAATCAGAAAAAAGCGTTATTCAGGGTAGATTGAGAAAGACCTGCGAGATGGTGAGCTCGCAGGTCGATTTTGATTTTTGTCGCATTTTTGACGCATGAGGGGCCCCAATTTGTACTGCCATAAGCACTGCACAAATGGTGTGCTTCATTTCGACGATTGACTAATTTGGAAAAACCCACGACCTTCTGGTTATGAGTTGTACTTCTTGTCGTTATCGTAACAAATGACACGAATTCAATCGTTGACAAGACGCCTGAAACCTGAACTGGTGCTATTGTTAGGTCGAATCCGTGAGAGAAATCCCAATCTAGGAACTTAAAAAGCAAGCGATATAAACTGTTTAATTGTACAAAATCGTTGCTGGCGGTATTGGAAAATGCTATGATACGCATTAAGGTGGTGACGAACATGGCGAATCAAAACGCATTAATTGCATTAGCTATTGTTAGCGAGAATGCAAAGAACCCGTATGCAACATTCTGCGAGTATATTAAATACTGCGTGTTTACTTACGTGAAAGACAAGATGACTATTTCTGAACTTCAGAATGCTATTGGTCAAGAATTCGGCCTTTGTATTCCACATAATGTCATATTAAGATGCTTGTCAATAGTTACTGAAGAGAAAGTATTATCATTTCGTAATCACCAGATTTATCGAGTTGGCGATTTTGACACTAAAGGTTTTGAAGATTGCCGAAAAGAGTATCGTGCAAATGAAGCAACATTGGTAGAAGCATTGATAAAATACGTTGAACCATTTGGAAAGGAATGGACTTTCGACTTTGCTCGAGAACAACTGATAAAAGTGCTGGATAGAAACGGACTCGCATATGAAATTTTTATGAACGGGCATATAGTACACGATAATGGTACACCCGCACCGACTGACTCACATATTGATAATCTAATACCCGATGACGCAGAAGTGGAAAAAATTGAGGATATAGAGTCCCAACCTTTATATGCTGACAGCTTTTATGTTGGAAAATTCGTGGAGAAACTACTGGGCGAGGGAACTACTGAATCCGAATACTTAAGAAAGGTTTGCGAAGGGTTGATGATATGTGTTGGAGCATATCAATTACCCACAACAGATAAAAATAGTACTGTACCGCAGATTAAAGGAACAACATTTTTTTTTGACACTAGATTGCTGCTTCGTTCATTAGGTTGCGCTGGTACACCGGCTGTAAATGCTGTGCGCGAACTCGTTAAACTAATCCAAGATGCAGGAGGAATAATTGCTTACTATCCACATACGCTGCAGGAAATATACAATGCATTTGATGATGCGCTTAAGAAGCTAGAGGATAATGATGTTCCTCATGACGACGAAATGCGTATTTATGCAGCAAGTGTAAGTAACAACATTGCTGTAATTACTGCAAAGAAAGCAACTGTACGCGAAGAACTAGCAAAAGATAACATCTGGCTTAGGGAGCTTGAAACATTTTCGGATAGTGATCGAATTCATTTTGGTTTTGACTACAATGCTTTGAAGCTCTTTATGCGTAGGCGCTTACAATGGGATCCACGTACGATTGAAAATGACGCGTTATCGATATGGGAAACACATATGCGCAGGAAAGGGAATTATCGTGAGTATTGTGGTACAAACGATCATTTATGTGTTTTCGTTACAAGTAATCAACAATTGATATATATTTCATTGGAGTTCAGAAAAGATAATGAAGATACTAAAGAGATATCTGGATGGAAGAAGAACCGGTTACCAGTAATCACCGATGTGAAACTAACTTGTAGATTGTGGTCGCCTTCAGATCAAGCGGAGGGATTATCTGCTTTATATCTAGCAGCGAACGCAGTCGCGGCTCAACGCCCGACACAACGTTATTTGCAAAGGATCCGCAATCTTGCAATAGAGTTGGAGAAACAAGTTCCTGAATACTCAGGCATATGCCTTCCTGCATATTTTGATGATAATATAACCAATGCTCTTTTTGAAGAAACACAAGGCGATGAAGATAATCTCAGTATTGGAACTTTTGCTGGTACAATTGAGGAGCTAGCAGAATGGAAAGCTAAGGAACTGGGAGAGGAGGTACAAAAAGCGAATGAGCAAAAAATTGATATTGGTCGCCGACTGACAGATCAAACAAATGCAATAATCGAGGATGCTGTTAATCGATACGTTGGCAAATTAGGCGTGTGGAATGCTATATTATGGATAGGAATACATTGGAGTCTAGTAGTCACTTTTATATTCACTGTGATTTCGGCATTAATTGTTTTTATGACAAAAGAAAGCATATTTTTTGTTGTAGTAGGGATACCTATTATTTTGAAAATTATAGAAGCGACTACAGGTTCTTATTTTGTTCAGAGGTTTATTCTAGGAAAATTGCATCCGAAGGCTGAAAGAAATTATAGAAAAAGTATATATGTCAAAATAAGCAAAGTAGCAAAACCTTACATAGAGCAAATTGCCGAGCAATGTGTAGCAAAAACAGCGATACTAGAGCAGTGCAAAAAGATTATACAAGTATGATCTTGAGAGCGATTTCGTATTATCTGCCGAAATAGAAATGTAAGTAGTGCCCGAGTATTGGTAGAGATGTCATTTTCTCTTATTTGGAGAGGACTATTTTTCGGAGAACAGGTCAAAAAATCAGTTATGCTTTGGTGTAGAACACAGGTAACCCGAAGGGCTTAATCTCATACGACAATCGCTTTCGGTTAGAGAAATAAGCTTCTTTTGCTTGCGCAACCTCTCTAATGCCCTGCTTTCAATTTGTCTTATCCTTTCACGTGTTAATCCAAATGAGGTGCCGATTTCTTCAAGTGTCATAGGTGCATTACCTGTAAGTCCATAGCGCAATTCAATAACCTCACGTTCGCGGGGCTTCAGAGCACATAAAGCCTTATCAATAGCGGTGACAAGCTGCGTGTAATCGATCTGTTCCACTACACTATTTAGCTGTTCTTCATGGTCACTTAGAAGTTCCGCCGTTTCTTCACTGCCTTTGAGATTTTCAATGCTGTATGGAGATTGGGTAAATGACCAGGCGAACATAGCATCGTTTTCGTTACAGTCGAGTTCTCTTTGTATTTCAGCAAGCAGATTCCAACAAGGAGAGTTTGTTCCACATGCCTCGCATGAGTGTTCATTGACCATTGGTGTAATGTTGATTATTCGTTCTCTGAAATGAATTGGCAATCGAGTAATATGCTCTCGAACTGGTAATTCGCGCATCATTCGCTGCCTCATCCACCAAGGGGCATAAACGGAGAATTTAGTTTGTGTAGATGCGTCAAATTTTTCTATCGCGGTAAGCAGCCCTATTCCGCTCTCTTGAATAGCATCATCTAGTGGAACTTCATATGTTTCGTGCATCCATAACGCATTTTTAAGAACAATACGCATAAACATCTCAAATACTCGTGACCGAGCAGTCATGTCACCTTGTTGAGCACGTTTAACCATAATATCAGCTTCGCCCCATTGAGGCGGGGTTATTGTTTTGACCATTTGGATCAAGAAATGCAATGAAGGATCGATTTCCAAAATTCGATTATAAACTGTATCGTAGTTCATGTGCGCTCTATCAACAGGCTGACTTTCAACTGCGCGCTTTGGCGCGAAAGCTCGCCTGATTTCCGCTTTTGATTCAAGCGAAAGTCTGCCATTTGCGTCATTTTCATAGCATTCAATAAAAGCATTTTCGATTTTTATAATATGAGTAAGTTCGTGCTTGATATAATCAAATTTCGAATCTGTAAGAACTGGCTGTAAGCTGTGTACGGAGCGTGATGTAGTACAAGTCCCAGAATACAAGCGGTATATCATTGCTGCACCTTGGCGCCCTTTTTTGAGCAGTTCTTCAGGAAAATCACCGCAAATTTTGTATACTCGAAGCAGGACTAAAAAAGCTGTTGGCTGATTGCTTAATGATGAGAACACATAATCAGGGAACCATGCGGGGTACAAGTATTCTGAAAGTTTATCAAACAATCTCCGCTTTACGACGAACTCTATTTGACTATCAATAGTGGCGATATAATGATACTTATGTTCCCAAGTGATCATTGCATCTGCTACATCACGAGTTAAATGCGCAGATGCTTTCGTATCAAGACTGTCTAGATAGTAGTATTCCTCCAAAAAGGATGATGCAACTTCACGCTTTCGACACACAAAAATCTGGGGGGTGTGGGAAAATTTCTCAGCGCCCTCGGTAAGCATATAAATATTCGGGCTTTGCTCTCTTAAGTAACGCCATTTGTGTACCTATAGTAAGCTGCTGATAGGATATAGCGTGCCAGCGTCAAGCCGCTCTCCAAGTTTTTCGAGCCCAAATACCATGACGGCACGGATATACCGATATGGTGTTTTAATCTCGGGGTTAAGGGCTTGAATAAATTGCGATAAATACTTATCCCCATCGAGCGTGCCTATACTGTAATTCGTTCCATTTGAATCGGTATGCTCGTTAATAAAATCAGCATCGATATCGTTTTTATGGTACTTAATGGCATAAGCGAAGGCAAACTTGCACAAAGTTGCCTTGTCCTCGAACAAATTTGATTCGAGGATTTTATCAGCGATTTGGCTTGCCTTCCATGAAAGTCTTAAGTTTGTATAATCTTCTGCCATGGTATTCTCCTATTCAATCCTGGTGTGCATTGAACTCACTTTTGTAAGCCGATACTCTCGAATTAGACTACCACCCAAAGATGTACGCGCGACTTGGCTGTCGATTTCACCCGTATATATCAATAGCATCGCTTGTTCGGCCATTCTGGGTAAGGCTTGAACAATATTCTTTTTGTGTGTGGGATCTAGCCGGCCAAAAGGTGAATCCATTACTATAGGCCCTTGGAGCGGCGCGTTGTGATGTAAGGCTCCGATAAGAGAGAGCGCGACTATGTGTTCAAATCCCGACGAGCGGCCAGGTACCAACATACCATCCTTATGAATGATTGATAGACCATACCCATCGCTTATTTGTAGTCCAGTATAATCTTTGTCACTTGATAAATGAACGAATATTTCTGTGGCATCTTTCTCGACATTTTTCTTCAATCGGGCACGATATACTTCGATGCCTTTTTCGAAGATGTCCATAATACTTTCGCACAGAGTTAACTTTTGTGTTGCGATAAGCAAGTCGGCGCCTGATGCGTTTCGGCTAATTTGGTCGTCTATATTTTTTCGTGCATCTTCGGATTCCCGAATGCTTGCGCGCTCTTTTCCTACACCTTCTTTGGTGACCTGGATTTTAGTCATCAGTTTTGCATACTGTTGAGCAAGCGAAGCGACCCCACTTGTATCGCCATATTCAGTTATGTGCTTTTGCAAGTCAGCGCGTTCCTGTGCTGCGTCGCCCAAAACAATACGCGTTTCATCCCTGCGGCTCTCAAGAGCTTGAATAACGGCCTTGTTGTCAGTTATTCGCAAGGATTGAAGAACTGCAAGTTGTGCTTGCAGTAAAAGCAATTGAGTTTTTTCTTCATCTGTAAGTCCGGAGAATTCATGTGCTGCGCGTTCGATGCGATCGTGTAATAGCTCGAGATAATCATCATCAATTGGCTGCTCACAAACAGGGCATCTATGTTCGGAAACAGCTCTTCTTATTTCATCAAGGAATCGCTCCGCAACCAGTCTTTGTTGCTTTTTTTGTTCAAGTGTCGAAATCTGTACGCTGACCGATGATAATATTTCTTGTATACTCGGAGCAAGCATCATGCGCCAAGCTGTTTTTATCTCAGCCTGAAGTTTATCGGCGGTACTTACTTCTTCTGATTCTTTTTGAGCGATGATCATAGTCAAAGCATCCCTTCGCGCTATCCAACTGCGAACCTGATCAGTTTCATCCAACTGATCTTGAAGCGCTAATTGCCCACGAATCATCGAGGTCAACTCTGTTTCCAGTCTTTCAGCCTCATGGGTGTGTTCGGCAATAGATGCATCGATAGCTGCGAGCCTTAATGCTAACTGTTGAGTTTTTTGATCCTTTTGGGCAGCCTTGCCTTTCTGCGATTTACATAAAGAAACGACTTCTCGGATATCAACTATTCCATTAGTTAAAACAGGAAGACCGAGTATTTTCTCAATTGCTTCTTTTATACGTTCGCCTGTACTTGTATCGTTTTCAAGTAACTCTTCGTATTCTTGAAGTAATTCTCCATCGAACAGAAAAAAGCGTGATACTTGGTCAGGCATAATTAAACTCAACAGGTGTTCGCTTTCGGTGGATGAAAGAAAAGACCCGTTATGCTTAAGAAACATATCTTTGATATAGTCTTCATCGCGTGTCGGCGAAGCGATTTCTGGCCGAGGGCGATAAGCACGAGTCATCTCGTATAGCTCGCCGTCAACACTCATTTTCAGCATAACCGAAAAACCGTATTTACCGTCTTGACGAGCTTCGACGTTTTCCAAATCTCGAAGGGCGCGTAGTTTCCCATTTCTACGTTGAATGGTGCCAAACAGAGCATATCTAAAAGCGTTAAGTAAAGTAGTTTTACCACGACCATTATCACCCCAAATAATACTGACACCAGGTCGTTCTGTGAAGTCAATTTTTTGCTCACCCTTGTATGGGCCAAAGTTGTTTAGCGTTATGCTAAGAAAATGAAGCATTTTCACACCTTCCCTTCATCTTCAGGGACAACACTTGCCAAAAAATCAGTAATGATTTTGCTGGTTTTTAGACGCGCAACACTCCGATTGTCTTGATTGTCATATTGTGCATTCGCGATCGCAACGATTACTTCGGCCGGAATCTCAGGGTGTTCACGTTGCCGAATGTCCTCTAGAACATTGAGTAATTCTTGTAGATTACTCCTCGCCATCTTCAATACCTCCATTTACCACATCGCTGAGTTTTATTCCATTGTCAACGGCAATATTTTTCAGATCGGTGATGCAAGCATAGTTTTCTGCCCATTCGCCAAACTGTATCGCTCTTGCGAGCTCAGCTTCAATAATCGAAACGCTTCTATCGTTCTCGTCATGAGTTGAGCATGGGGTTACGATCGCATCGTATAGATAGGCAAAATATTTACCCGGATACTTTCGTAAAATACGACCTCGGCGTTGAATAAACTCACGAGGGTTTTTTGAAGATGCAAGAATTAAAGCATGTGTAGTAGACGGAATATCGATGCCCTCATCAAGGCAACGAATAGACACCAATATGCCTCCGTTTACAGAAAAATACGATAATGTTTGAATACGGTCACCTTCCATGTCTGAATGGTATTCATATGCGTCATATCCATTATGAAGAAGCAACGATAATACAGACGTCAACTGCGCTTGATTATCACAGTAAATAATCCATCTCTGACCTTTTTTGAAGTTTGCGGAAATTACACGAATGGCGAGATCGGGCTTAGCAGTTGCATTTTTTAGGATGCGAGCTCGAGCAATCAGTTTCATTTGAATTCTTGGGGATTTTAATGCATCCTTTATACCGCCATCAGGATTTATCTCACGGGCAATTAGTTTGTTGATCTCTACAGTGAGTTTGTCCCACGCATCTTGTTCCGCTCTTGATAATGCTAGAGTAATTGGGTAATAGAAATATTTCGTAAGCACATCGGCTTGTATTGCATCCAATAAAGAGAATACAGGAGGTACTATTCCTCCAAAGTAGTCCATAATAGCTTTTGTCCCTTCAGGATCCCCATACCTTCTTGGAGTTGCAGATAGCCCGAGGCGAGCTCCACTATACATGTTGAATATTTGTTTTCTTTTTGGGCTACCGAGGCGATGAACCTCATCTGCAACAAGTAATAGATGCTCCCCTTGTGCAACGTTACGAAGGAAAAAATCTGACGAAGCAGTATCCATTGTGCTGATTATAACTTTATAGGTGGTCTTACTTTCTTGTGTCCATGAATACAATACGCCATCCTGATGCCAATAGCTATTTTCACCACCACAAAATAGATAAGAGATATCAAGCCCTGAAATGTTATCCTTCATTTCCTTTTGCCATTGTGTTAAAAGGTCAATTGAAGGAACTAGAACTATTACAGAGTAATGCTTTTCGAGACAATTTCGTATTGCACAAATAGCAGTGTATGTCTTTCCGCTGCCAGTCGCATGCTCAAAAATGCCCCTTCTCCCATTTTTCACCCATGACTCAAGCGCTTCGTACTGGTGTTTCCGCGGCTTTTTTGCAGATGCAGATTTGTCGGCTTTCCATTTATCGGCCACTGACATGTCTGCTGCGATTTCATCTATAATGATCGCTAGATCTTGACCGTTTGCCTTTTCATGGATAATTTCTGCAGCAGCTTG
>CAZHFA010000058.1:0-8639 GCA_964531865.1 uncultured Bdellovibrionales bacterium | reverse complement strand
TTTCCTTCATCCTCCAAACCAGATAATTTTGCAGATAAACTCTTCGTACCATCAAGACTATCAAATATAAAACTTACAGCAGAACCAGCAGCGGCAGGAAAGCTTGAAAAAGTATTTCCAGTTTCGCCATTACTTCCTGCAACAGTAACATCAGATGGAAAGTTGTACCCAGTTCCATTTCCTGTTTCTTGAGATTGAATTAGCGAAAAACCAAACTCAGATCCTAACTCTCTTACAAGACTTCTTTGAGCCTCTATAATTTGAGTTTCCAAAAGAATTTGTGGAGTCCTTAGATCTGCCTTTTTTATAATCTCAAAAGCATCTTTAATTCTTGGTTTTATATCCTTGATAAAAATTTGATTACTTCTATCATCGAACGTTACACTCCCTCTATCAGAAAGAACCGTCTCTACTAATGCTTGAAGCTCAGCAGCTTTTGCATAACTTATTCTTCTATAAGCAAGTTGAAGAGGCTCTAAATTTTCCTCTGCCTGTCTTGCAGCCTTTAATGCTTCTCTTTCATTTTTTAAAGTATTAACTGGAGCAATTCTTATAACATTTCCCTCTTGTACCTTATCAAGCCCATTTGTTTTTAGAATAACATCTAATGCTTGATCCCAAGGAATATTGTTTAACTTTAATGAAACCTTTCCAGTAATATCATCACTAGCGATAATATTTAAATTAGAAACTTCAGCAATAATTTTTAATGCATTATCAATGTCCGTATCCTGAAAATCTAAGCTAATAAGTTTTCCTGTGTATCCAGAAGCTGGATCTAATAACTTACTTAACTCTTCATCCATTGCTTCTACCTCACCTAATCTCTTTTTTTCCTTTTCTTCACTTTCATCAGTTGCCAACTCATCCATCTCAATAACACCTTCTTGAGATTTGATATTATTAGCCTTAGACTTATCCGCTACTTTCTTCATATCAGGTTTAGCTTTTACATCTTCTACTTTTTCAGCGTTTTTGTTTTCATTTTCATTTTCTATAACCTTTTCAATTTTTGGTTGAGCTTTTATAGCTTCATCTTCGCGAACAATCGAAGCTACTTGTTCTTTTTTCTTTAAATCCGAAATAGAAGTTTCAGAAATCAAAACACCAATTTTTGTTTTTTTAGCCTTTAAAATAGCAGATGAATTTACAAAAAATTTAATTGAAGAATCTTTAGAATCATTATCTTCCCTATCAACTCTAACAACTCTTATGTTGCTATTTTTTATTTTAGGCAATGACACATTTTCATTTATGTTAGAAGCAATATCTGTATTTTTTAATTTTAATATATATTCTGAAGGAGATGTCTTATTTAGTTCATATGAAAGCTTGTCGACTCCTTCTTTTATTCCAACTTGTACTTGCATCTTTTGTGATCTTTCATAACACAAAATTTTTGCAACATGATGTTGAACATTACTATTGCTATCACTCTTACTACTTTCTTTAAAAGATACTTGCTTTAAGCTATCCGCATCCATCTTCTTTTTTTCATTTTCTTCTTTTAATAATTTTATAGAATCATCTAAAGAAAGATGAATATCTTTTTTAGAATTAGAATCTATTGTGTTTTTTGCATTCTCTATTAAATTTTTAGTGTCATAACTTTTGCTATCTAAAAGTGCCAAAGATTCTTTGTTATTAAAAATAAAAACATCTAAACCATCACTAGTTCTTTTTATATCAAACATTCCTTGATTATTATCTTTCACGTCAAAAACTAATCTCGTCGTACTACCATGCACACCGATCCTAATTTTTGAAACAAACGAACTATCTACAGATAATATTTTTCCTGTTGAAGATTTTATTCCTTGCAGATCTAGAATAATTCTAGTTGGACCTGATATCTTATTAGTAACGTAATTATTGTCACCTATCGCTTTATTACTTATATGATATCTATCAACACCAGAAAAACTTTGCTGTGATAAGCCTAAATTTTGATATATTATTTTTGCATCGCTTGTTTGTGATTGCATTTTTTTCATATCAAAATTTTTATTCATATTTTTATATTCTTGTTTCGCATCTACCTTTTCTATTGCATAAACATTACTAATTACAAAACACATTGTTACTAAAAACACAACAAATGTATTACTAATCAAAGTGTTTTTATCATTATCTTTCATTGGGATTCTCCCTAAATATAAAATAAAAAAATTTAACATAAATAAAAAATCGTATATTCCTGTTTTTTTGATATACTGGAATTACTGATAATATGATGTGTTTTTGACAATAAAGGTTTTAAAAATTTAAGTGATTACAAAGTTATTACAATTTTGAACACGTATAGATATACACAATTCCCCCTAGCATTGTGTCAAAACTTTCACACTTTAACCCATTTTGAGACAAAATCGATACAAATTCCTCTCCAGAAGGGAAATCTAACACAGATTTTGTTAAATAATTGTATGCTTCTTTATGAGAACAAAATATTTTTACTAAAAAAGGCATGATATAAGAAAAATAAAATGAAAATATTTTTTTCCAAACTTTATTTTTAGATTTTCCAAATTCTAATATATAAACTTTTCCATCTTGCATTAGGACTCTACTTATTTCACTTAATCCTTTAGAAATATCAAAAAAATTCCTAACTCCATACGCCACTGTTATTAAATCAAACTCATTATTTTTAAAAGGCAAATTTTCAGCCTCTCCTTCAATAAGTTTTACATGTATATTTTTTCTTTTAATATTTTTATTCGCTATTTCTAGCATATTTTTTGATATATCTAATCCAGTTATATTTTTAGAAAATTTACTAAGGCAATATAACAATTCTCCCGTTCCTGTACATAAATCTAGAGCACTTTGATATGGGGAAAATTTTTTAATTTTATTCTCTAATTTTTTTTCCCATATATGACAAACACCAAAGCTAATAACATTATTTAAAAAATCATAATCTTTGGAAATTTCAGAAAATATTCTTATAATCTTTTCTTTTTTTTTATTCATAAAAATTTTTTATTGTTTGTAATAAAATTTTTAATTCATTTGAAATATTATTGTTGATATATATCTCATCAATATATTTTTTTTCTTTTTTTAACTCTTTTAATATGTATTCTTTTAAAAAATCAAATGATAAATAATTAAGTTCTGCAAACTCATGATTAAAAGAACCTTGACTTAATGGAACTTTATTATTAACTGCGAAATCTTCACAAATATTTACAATTTTATTATGAATAACTATTACATTATTTAAAAATTCTATTCCTAACTTTTCTTGCCCTTCTTTATAATAAGGGTTAGCATCAGCAATATATTTAGCAATAGAATTTACCGAAAAAGAATATATTGTATTTAAAATTTCTTTATTATCCATAATAAAAATCATTTATATAAAAAATCTATCAATGAAAAATTTAATAAAAACAAAATAGGAACTGTTAAAATAAAAATTCCGACACTATCTACCAATGAATATCTAAAAACACTTTCATCATTCTTATAAAAAAACATATTTCTTGCAATTTTCATATAATAATATAATGAAATAACACTATTTAAGACGCCAACAATTGCTAAAAAAATAAAAACATATGAACTTAGACCTATAACGCTATAAGATAATGCTCTTTCTATAATAGAGTTAAAAAGCAAAAACTTTCCACTAAATCCTCCTGTTGGGGGAATCCCCGAAAGGGAAATTAATGCTATAAACACAGCACCACCAATAAGAGGAAAACTTCTACCAACTCCCTTTATATTTTCTAAAGTAGCTTCCTTTGTCTTTTCTATGAAATTTATAAAAGAAAACAAGACAAAATTCATAAAAAAATAAACTATTAAATAAAACATAACAGCTTTAATTGATGATTTATTTCCTGATGATAATGCTAGGAGCATATAACCTGCTTGAGCAATTGAAGAATAGCCCATAAGTCTTTTTAAATTATTTTGTTTTATTGCGACAAAATTTCCGTAGCACATCGAACAAACAGCGATTACTGCAATAAATAATTGATATGAATTTAAATTATTTTTATTCCAAAAATATTCATACCAAAGTCCAACAGGAATTGAAATAAAACGAATAAATATTAAAAACCCCGTGGCTTTTGAAACAACAGATAAAAAAGCACTAACACTAGTTGGGGCTCCTTCATAAACATCTGGAGCCCAAAAATGAAATGGAAATGCACAAATTTTATAACCCACTCCAACAAAAACTAACAATAAACTAAGTGTTATAGGTAAAATATTAGTATTTAATGTAAGTTGATCTGAAAGTGAAAAAATCATAGCACTAATATCTAACGTGCCTGTAAGACCATACAAATAACTAAAACCAAATATCATACACGCAGAAGATGAAGCACCAAAAACAGCATATTTTAATGCTCCCTCTAAAGATTTTTTATTTCCATTAAGTCCTGCCATAATATAAGAACAAATAGAAAGCATTTCAAATGATAAATAAAATAAAATTATATTGTTTGATAACGAAACAAGAGATGCTCCTAAAATAGCACCTAGAAGTAATGAATAAAATTCTCCAGATTTTTCATTTTCTAAAAATTTAGAATTCATTGTTAAAAACGTTACTACAATTCCACCTAACAAAAATATTATTGTAAAAATTATTGAAATTCTATCTGCAATGATGTTTGATTCGGAAAAAAAAGAAGTTTCTAAGAAAGTATTAACATGACATACAGTCGAAAATAATGCCAACATTAAAGTAATTATTGAAATTCTTGATAAAATCTTTTTAGAATTTTTAGTAGTTAAGAATATATCTCCTAAAATAAGTAAAACTATTCCACATGATAAGATTATCTCCGGATATATACCTTTTATTAAATTCACTATTACCTCTAAACAATATTAAAAATTCATTATATTTTTAAAACTTTCCAAAAAAGGAAGATACAAATTTATAATTAAGCTTGGAAAAATTCCGAAAATAATTGCACAAACTGATAATGGGAAAAGTGCTAATTTTTCTAAGCAATTTACATCGTCAAAATTTTTATATTCCTCTTTAACTTCACCAAGAAAAATTTTTTGCATAGCAAGTAAAATATAACCTGCAGTTAATAGCATTCCAAGTCCAGCAATGGAAGCAATTACAACACTATATTGAAATACACCTAAGAATGTTAAAAACTCTCCGATAAACCCTATAAGTCCAGGAAGGCCTAAAGAAGCAAAAAACCCCACCATTGCAAAAGCAAAATATTTTGGCATAACATTAGCTATTCCACCAAACCTATTTATTTCCCTATGATGTGCTCTTTCATATAAAACACCAACAAGAACAAACATTAAAGAAGAAGACATGCCATGTGCAAAAATTTGAAATACTGCTCCATTTAAGGCTTCTTCCTTTAAGACAGCAATTCCTAAAAGAACATATCCCATATGACTTATTGAACTATATGCAACTAATTTTTTAAAGTCTGTTTGAGAAAGTGCACAAAAAGCTCCATAAATAATATTTACAATTCCCAAAATAGCAACTAACAACATCACCCAATCGACACGTGCAACATCTGGAAAAAAAGGATAATTTATTCTTAAAAAACCATAAGCCCCCATTTTTAAAAGGACACCTGCTAAAATTACACTAATTGCAGTTGGTGCCTCTACATGTGCATCAGGAAGCCATGTGTGAAAAGGAAAAACAGGAAGTTTTATTGCAAAACCAATAAATAATGCGAAAAATAAAAGATATTCAATACAAGATATTTTAGCCCCATCAAAAAATGGTTTTACTTCTATAATCTTTGCGATATTAAAAGCATCATTTCCAAAACCTAAACTTTTCATTTTGTAATAATAAGCTAAAATTACTAATAGAATTAAAACAGAGCCTAAAAGAGTATATAAGAAAAATTTTATTGCAGCATACATTCTTCTTTCTCCTCCCCAAATACCGATTAAAAAATACATAGGAAGAAGCATAAGCTCCCAAAAAACATAAAACAAGAAAAGATCTTCTGCAATAAAAACACCATTCATTCCAATAAGTAAAAGCAAAAATAAAGAGAAAAAACCTTTTATATTCTTTTTTATATTACATGCCACAAACGATGCAATTGTCGTTAAAAAACCAGTCAAAATTAAAAGTAAAACACTTAGTTTATCAACACAAACTCTATAAAAAATATTATATGGTTCAATCCATTTTATTTCTAAAAAAGTTTTTGAGTCGAATCCTTTATAAAGTCCTTCTTCTATAGGTGTAAAAATTGATAAAAGATATAAAGATAACAAAAAAGAAATAAATGAAAAAATAAAAGAAACACTTTTTATAAACTTTTCATGTTTTTCACTTGAAAATAAAATTAAAAATATCCCTATTATGGGCAAAAAACAAATTACGCTTAATAACATCTTATCCATTTACAAAAATCCCAAGAAAAAAAACATTGCAGAAATAAAAACCAATCCAATAAAACTATACAGTATATATTCTCTTATATTTCCCGTTTGAATAACACTAATATTATCTCCTTCTTTTTTTACAAATCTAGCAATTCCTAATGCACAAAAATTATCAATAAATTTTTCATCAAAAATTTTGATAAATTCTGATATTTTTCTAAAAATTACTGAAGATAAATTTACAACTTTATCAATTTTACCATCAAAAAATTTACAAAATTTTGAAATGCAAAAAATAGATTTTAAAATTGTCACTTTATAAAATTCATCAATATAATATTTATTTAATAAAAGATTATAAATTTTAGGAAACGTGTTTTTTACACTTAAAGGAGAAATTAAAGTCTTACCATTTTTTCTTTCTCCATAAAAAAGATAAGCACAAATAATTCCACTAAAAGACAATATAATGGAAAAAAACATTGCTATATGATGGGCGTTTTCTTTTAATGGAATATTTACAGACTCTTTGACAATCCCCAAAACAGCATCTTGTTCGTTATAAAAATCATAAAACCAATTAGCGTTAAATCCCCCTGCAAAAATGGCAAATAATGCCAATACAAAAATAGGAAGTTTCATTGTCATTGATAAATTTTTTATATTTAAAAATTTTTCTTTATTTCTAGGAGATCCACAAAAGACTAAGAAAAACTGCCTGAACATATAGCATGAAGTAAAAAATGTAACGCTTAATCCAAAAAACAATAAAAGTGGGTGTCCTGTTTCTTTATAAAATAAAAACAAATCTCCTAAGATAAAGTCTTTTGACCAAAATCCAGAAAAGAATGGCACGCCAGAAATCGATAAAACACAGCATAAATAACAAACAGTTAAAAATGGCATTTTTTTACATAGTCCTCCCATTTCTTTCATAGATTGTGTATGAGACATAGAAAAAATAATAGCACCGGCTCCAAGAAAAAGTCCTGCTTTAAAAAACGCATGTGTCATTAAATGAAAAATTCCTGACGTGTAGCTTCCAATTCCAACAGCTAAAACCATTAACCCTAATTGACTTATCGTAGAATATGCTAAAACTTTTTTTATATCATCTTGAACAAATGCAATACTTGCTGCCAGAAAAGAAGTGAAGCCTCCAATATAAGCAATAAGCAAAAGCGTATTTTCATCAAAGACAAAAAATAATCTTACAAGAAGATAAACGCCTGCCGCAACCATTGTTGCTGCATGAATAAGGGCACTTGCAGGAGTTGGACCTTCCATTGCATCAGGAAGCCAAACATGAAGAGGAAATTGTGCACTTTTTCCCATTACTGCAATAAATAAGCAAATACCAAACCAAAATCGATACGTTGAATTAAAGACTCCATTAGTTATAGCTATATAAATTTCATAAAAATCTAAAGTTCCGATAGAAAAATAACAAATCAAAATTCCTATTAACATTCCAACATCGCCGACACGTGTTGTAATAAATGCCTTTATTGCAGCTGTTGAAGCTGATTTTTTTTCAAAAAAATGACCAATTAAAATATAAGAGCTAAGGCCAACTAATTCCCAAAAAATATATAAAAATAAAAGATTGGATGATATCACAAGCCCCATCATTGAAAATGAAAATAAGGATAATGAAGCATAATATCTTCCATATCTTTTATCACCTTTCATATATTCAATTGAAAATATATGAACAAGAAAACTTACTAGCGTTACAACAATTAGCATTATTGCAGTTAATCTATCGAATGAAAAATTTACAAAAAATTTTTTATTTATTGAGACTGGAAGCCAAGATAATTTTGAACCAATATGAAAAGATGGGTTAAAAATTGATAAACAAAAAGCAGAAGTCGAAACCAAAAAGCTTACTCCGATAGCGAAAATCCCTATAAGATCACCATTTCTTGATAATTTTTTATTCCACAATGCTAAAGCTATAAAGCTTATAACTGGAATCGACAAAAGCAAAAACAAAAAATTAGAATAGACTGTCATTATAACCTTGAAAAACTATAAAAAATCATCAAGAAAATAGTAACCCTAAGTTTTTTTTCGAACAATAGAGAAAAGTCATGAATAAGAGAGAGTGTAAAAATTTTCACACTCTCAGTGTCATATATCTTGCTTTCATTTTAATGTTCCCAGCCAGATGGGCAAGAACAAGCTACCACATATACTCCCGCATTTGCAGGATCTTCACATTCAAAAATCAAGCAGCCGAAATGTTAGGCATTAGCGTTAGGACATTAAGAAATAAA
>CAZHFA010000057.1:0-8700 GCA_964531865.1 uncultured Bdellovibrionales bacterium | reverse complement strand
CTATTAAAAAACCGCCTTTCGATGACAGGCGGTTTTTTAAAATTCTTTATTTATTATTTGAAACTTTTTTCTCCAAACAAACGTCAAATAAAAAGAATCTTGTATATCACAAATGTTTCGTTACCTTTATTTTGGAGAAAAAAATGGAAAATCTTGTTATACTATCAGTCGTTTTAATAATACCTATTATGATCTTTTTTAAATTATTAGTTTGGGTTCTTTCTTTAAGACGTGTTGTGCCAACAAACCAAGTACATATTGTACAAAGTGCAAGAAAAACTATTTCATATGGAAAAGATACCGCAGATAATCAGGGAAATAAATATTATGCTTTTCCAAGTTGGATCCCTTTTTTAGGTGTTTCCGTAATTGTTTTGCCAGTATCAGTATTTGATTTATCTTTAACATCTTACGAAGCATACGACAAAGAAAGATTACCATTTTTAGTAGATGTTACTGCTTTTTTTAGAATATCTGATTCAAACACTGCAGCTTCAAGAGTAGAAACATTTGAAGAATTAAATGATCAATTAAAAAACATCATCCAAGGTGCTGTTAGATCGATACTTGCAAATGAACAACTTGAAATTATCATGGGAGAAAGGGCAATTTACGGTAGTAAATTTACATTAGCTGTAAAAGATCAATTAAGTGAATGGGGTGTAGAAACTGTAAAGAATATCGAACTAATGGACATTAGAGATTCAAAAGATAGTCAAGTAATTGCTAATATTATGGCTAAAAAACAATCAGAAATTGAAATGGAATCAAGACGAACTGTTGCAGAAAATAAAAAGACAGCTAGAAATGCTGAAATTAATGCAAACAAGGAAGTCTTACTAAAAGAAGAAGATGCTAATCAGATGGTCGGAATGAAAAAGGCTCAAGTTACGCAAGAAGTTGGTATCGCATCTCAAAAAGCTGAGCAAGCCATAAAGGAAGAAGAAAAATTAACTAAAGAAAAAGAAATGGCAATTTTACAAGTATCAGAAATTCAAAAAGCTGAGATTCAAAGAAAATCTAGTATTGTAACTGCAGAACAAAACAAGGAAATTATTAGACTTAATGCAGAAGCAACAAAAAAAGAAATCGAACTAAAAGCAGAGGCTAAAAAAACACAAATAGAGTTAGAAGCTACTGCAAATTTATCTGCAAAATTAAAGGAAGCTGAAGGAATCAATGCTGAAGGAACTGCAAAAGCTAATGTGGAAAAACAATTAGCATTGGCTCCAGTTTCTGCTCAGATTGAATTGGCAAAAGAAATTGGTTCAAACAAAGAATACCAAGAATATTTAATAACTATTGAAAAGGTAAAGGCAAATCAGGAAATAGGTATTGAACAAGCTAAAAATTTAGGACATGCTCAAATAAAAGTCATAGCTAACTCAGGAGATGTAACCACTGGTATTACTAAGGCAATGGACCTTTTCTCGACTAAAGGTGGAACTGCACTTGCAGGTGCTTTTGAAGCTTTAAACCAAACAGATGCTGGTAAAAAAATTGTAGATAAATTTACAGGGAATCAAGCATAAAAAAATAATAGAAAATCTTAAAAATATTTTTGAGTAAAAATCTAAAATATTTTAACCTTTGAAAGTTGCAAAGAGTAGTAAAAAAAGTGTAAGAAAAGAAGGGAAAAGAAAAATGAAAAGGATGTCATTTTTTCTTTGTGCATTCCTACTTGGAACTGCCTTTCTATCAGGATGCACTTCGACTCATGGAGGATTAAATCCAAACACACCGTTTTCACAACCTACATCTAAACTCACAAGAGAACAGAGCAAAGATGTAAATAACACAGTAAAAAATTGTGTTACAGGAGTAATTACGACCGCACTTGTTGAAGTTACACTTGAGCTTATTCAAAAGTAATTTTACAAGAAAAAAGGCAGGCAAAAGGTTTTTTTTATTACTACTTTTTGCTCCTTTTTTTTATACATCCTATTTTATTTTTCCCTCTACAAAAGGCACCTCAAAAACTTTTTTATGAAATACGGGGCCATGTCCAAAAAGTCCATCTTCCCCAAAAAGTTCGCCATGATCTGCTGTAATAATTATATGCGTATTTTTAGGCATAATATCATAAAGTTTTCCAATAAGATTATCCAAGTATTCAACATTTTTTTGTTGCTTATGCTTTAATTCCTCCATCCTTTCCATAAAAAAATACTTATCCGCTAACTGAGTTTGCGAAAGCGTATCGTCAGCCTTAACATCAAGTTGACTATCATCTATATGTTTAAATACCCCTTTTTCTCCGTATAACAACTCCTTATCATCAACTTTTTCTCCTGAAACTGTATAAGGGTAGTGAGTTTCTCCCGTATTTAAAAGATAAAAAGACGGCGTGTCTTCATAAAAAGTAAGCTCATCAAGCATCGCATCAAAATTATTATATTCATCCATCAATTCATAATTATCAAAATGCTTATTTAAAATTGTAGTTTGATTTAATACTGGCATTGAAACTAAAGCATTAGTTCTATATCCCTGCTTCTTTAAAAAAGCAGGTAATGAAAGCTCAGGAACAAAATTTTTAAATGCAACTCCTTCGATATTTAATCTCTCTTGATAATTTGCAAAATCTTTCTTATAAACTTCTGAAGCAAAAACTCCCCTACCATTTGTGTGCGGACTTGCCCCCATCATATAAACAGCATGAGATGGAATTGTCCAAGAAGCATAAGAATATCTACATTCTTTTATTCCTAATCTATCAATATTAGGAGTTTTTGCATTAAAAAAAGTATCAAACCTACAACTATCAAATACAATAAATAAAAAATTATTTTTCATAAAACTAATCCCTTTTTCATATTTTCTTTTTTTATTAAATTTCAACTTTCAAAATTTTACTAGCAATAAATCCACTAAAAATAGATACTATCAAAAATGTCCAAATCCAATTTAACGCAAGCCCAAAATAAAATTGTTGTTTTTCCGGATAGGAAACCTTTATTGATTGAATTTCAGGAAAATTTTTAGTAAAAGAAAATTTTGTCGGAAACATTAAAGATTCAAAAATATTTTTTGAATATGTTACAAATAATGGATCAGACTTTTCCCCTATTGCTATAGGAATATTTAAAAAATTATTATTCGCTTTCAATTTTACAAACAATTCATTTGCATTGTTTGTGTTATCATTTTTGATTTTCCAAAAAATTTTTCCTTCATCTTCTATTCTTAATGCCGGACTTACTTTTCCAATAGCAGAAGTTAACGAATAATCCATAATATCCTTTACATCATCCTTAAAAGATACTTCAACTACAACCTCCTCACCATTTTTTATTCCTCTATTTTGATAATGAAAGTTAAGCTGAGCCATAATTAAAAGACATGGCACCATTAAGATTAAAAGCGGAATCAATGCAAAAGAAACATATCGAACTCCTTGCTTTAAAAGATTTAATTGAGCTTTTAAACAAACTATTATACTGTGCCTATAAAGTGCCACTTCTAATACGTATGCCATAACTTTTCTTTTTGTCTCTTTTAACCCTTTTTGATTTGAAACTTTTCCATAAATCCATAAAAAAATTACACCACTAAAAGCGGAAATATATAAGACTTGTATTTCATCATTAAATTTTGAGACAGGAAAAACTATCAAGTTATACAAAGAGCATAAAAAGCTATTAAACTTTTCTAACATAAAAAAAATCCTACTATATAAAAATTTTAATCTAAATAACCTAAACCTTTCAATTTCTTTGTAATAGAATCGATTTCATTTTGAGATAAATTTTCTGCATTATTTGCTGAAACCGAACTTAAAATTTTATCAACTTCATTTTCTAGTACTTTTCCAGCAAACTCATCTACAGATACCCCCATAGAATCTGAAACCTTCTCTAATTTTTCATAAAGAGAACTTTCAACTTTTACTTTATTTCCAAACATACGACTCTCCTATTATAAATAAAAACTAAAAAATATCTTTACCTTCCATATAACGAGGCGGTGTAAGCCCAAATAATTTTAAAATACTTGGTGCTAAATCAATAATATTAACTCTTGCCTCTCTTATTTTTATATTAGAAAAAAGAACTCCATCAACAAGCTCAGGATCTACATCATGATCAGCACTCCAAGATTTTACATTATCAGAAAAAATTTCTTCTTCCAAAGCCCCCGTAACACAACCCCACGAAACTCTATATCCATATTCTGCTCCAATAATTAAATCTGGAGCTTCATTTGCATAAAGCCCTTTATAAACTTTTAATGCATCAAAAATTTTTCTTATTGGCTTTTTTCCAGTCTTTTCATCAACTAGCATAATAAGCTTTTCACTAATTTCTTTTTTTAAATTAGCTAACTCACTATCTTCAACAATTCCTCTATATTCTCTTCCCTTCCTGTTTATAAAAATTCCTGCCATGCCAACAGCAAATGCTTTTGTCTTCTCCCAATCTACATTTTGAAAATACTCATCTGTCTTTTTATTTTTATCTTTTAAAACCATATAGCCATTTTTTACAAGCCACGTGTTTAAATTAAAACCTCTTCTAAAAGATGCAAAACCATGATCACTCATAACTAAAAAAACATCATCTTTATTTAATTTATTTAAAGTTTTTCCGACAAGTTCATCCATTTTTTCATACATTTCTAAAATTGTATTGCCAAATTTTTCTCTATCTTCACATGACGATGGATGGTCCTCTTCTAAATATCTCCAAAAAATATGTTGAATTCTATCACTAGTATCAAAAACACAAGCACAAAAACCTTCAGGCGTATTTTTTAACGAATTAAAAAACATTTTTTCACGCTCTTCATGATTGTCATATGCTTGCTTTAAAAAAGTTTCATCATCTAATGCTTTTTCATTTCTTCCCCATGTATCTTCCATTAAACCTAACGTTCCATACAAACCTTGAAGCCTTGATAAATAACTTGAAAAGACCATTGGATATGAAATAGGAAGTGCTGGTTTTTCTGGACTAATATTTATCGGCGTTTGATAAAGTAAAAAAGGCTCTTCACTTTGCAAACAAAATTTAGAAATTCCAACTATTGTTTTTCTTCCTGCCTTAAAATTTAAATTTATCCAAGGAGTGTACTCTTTAATAGTTAGCTTGTATTCTTTTTCATGAATACATAAAATCCATTTATCTTCCTTTGTCCTTTTAACAAAAAAAGGAATAGTTAAGACACCTCCATCCTTTGAAAATGGATTAGTGGGGCCTTCAATACTAGAATGCACTTCATCATCTTTTACATCTATTTTTATAAAAGTTCCACCAGTCGCTTTCTTGGTTAATTCATTAGAGTTCGTATATGCCAAAAATGAGCCTTGTGTACCTTTTAAATCAGGAACACACATTGCAGATAATATATTTCCATCAAATTTTTCTGGCGGATATGAAATTGGAACTCTTATGATATTTGAAAAAATCCCTTGCTCCCCTAATATTTTCCAAAAAGGTTGACTCTTTCTTAATAGCTTAACAGTCACCTTATGAACTTTTCTAAATCCCCATTTTTTTAAAAACCTATTCTCTGTTTTTGTTGAAGAAAGCTCTGGTAAACAATATCTTTTATCTCTAGTTAAAAAATCAAAAATATTATGAGCACCTGGATTTACTCCTGTTTGAAAAGTAGACCATGCAACAGGGGAAATCGATGGAATTGAACTCCCAAGCCGTCTATAGTCTCCTTCTTCAACTAATTTTTTAAAATTTGGAAGATGCCCCTCTGCTATATATTTTTCTACTAAAAAAGGAGAAAATCCATCAAGCCCAACTAATACTAATTTTTTAGTTTTAGCATTCTTTGGAATTCCTTTTTGACGTATTTTTCTTATTAAAAGTTGTAAAGGCCATAAAGCAAGTGTAAGAAGAGCAAGAACTATCGTCAAAATAAAGACAAAAGCTGAGCCAATAAACGCAAATCCTGCTCCCGGGCCTACATAGGCAAATGCATCGAAAGGAATAAATAATAAAAATAAAAAAATAATTAATTTTGTACTACGCTTCATAATTTAATTTATATACCCCAATGTTGATAAATGATTTAATGTCTTTTTATCTAACTTCATATCAAATTTTTCTTCTTTAAATATAGGCTTTAACTTTACATGATTGGACACTTTCTCTTCTAATTCTTTTAATATTTCTAAATTGCTTGCACTTTTCTTATTTAACTCTACCGGATCCTTATTCCAATCAAAAAAACTCTCACCTTCTGTTTTATTTTCATTTCCAAAACTTTTGATATAATGATAATTTTCAAAAATGACAGAACTAATTTTAGATCTATCATATTTTCCTTCTAAATCAGAAAACAAATACCTTGAATGCAAATTATCCTTTCCAAGTAGCATTGTTGTAAGCTGATCACCATTCCAATATGCTTTTTTTTCTATTCCAAGAAGCTCTGATAAAGTCGGTAAAATATCTAAATGAGATACTTGAGAATTTAAAATTAATTGCCTTAACCCATTTTTATAAAAAAATAATGGAACACGCAAAACCTCTCTATTTAATGTCTTTCCATGACCAAATTCAAACTTGCCACGATTATTCTTTCGTTCTCCAAAAGCTTCTCCATGATCCGCAGTAAAGATAATAAGTGTGTCTTCTTTCCAGTCAAATATTTTATATAACCTTTTTATTGCATCATCAACATATGATATTTCACTGTCATATGCCTTTATCATTTTCTTTTCTTTTCCTTTTCTTGCCCATGTTTTTTGTAAATGATATGGGCTATGAGGATCCATATAATGAATATATAAAAAATACTTTTCACTATTTTTTATCTCTTTTTCTAACGACAAAACCAGAGAATTTACTTTGTAAGCTCCTACATATCTTTTTGTAATAAGCTTATCAAACCCTTGAGAAAATCCCATCTCTTTTGAAATATTCAAATTATCAGATACCCCAAAAGTATTATAACCAGCTTGCTTAAACAGCTCTGGTAAAGTTAGAGCCTCACTGGGAATTTTATTTAATTTTACATCAATAATCTTTTCTTTTTTAGAATATATCATTCCATTTGTAACTCCATGTTCTTTTGCATACAACGATGTAAATAGCGATGCAGTAGCGGGAGCTGTATAAGAAGATGTAGAATACATATTTTTAAAAAGCACTGCATTATTTGAAAGCGTATTTAAAAACGGAGTAGTATTATGTTTATATCCATAAAAAGGTAAATGGTCTGCTCTTAGTGTATCAACTAAAATAAAAACTACCTTATTAGGAATTTTAATTAAAACATCATCTTCTTTTACAGAATTAAGATAAAAAGATAAAAAAATTAAAA
Source organism: uncultured Bdellovibrionales bacterium (assembly GCA_964531865.1). GTDB lineage: Bacteria > Bdellovibrionota_C > UBA2361 > UBA2361 > CAKMMH01 > CAZHFA01. The sequence continues at coordinate 1,419 of CAZHFA010000057.1, read as the reverse complement.
AACAAATTATAAATAAAATTATAAATTTTTTCATAGAAACTTATTTTTTTTCCTCTTTCTCTTCTTTCTCTTCTTTTTCTTTTTTTTCTTCTTCTATTTTATTGTCCTTCTTTAGAGAATCAGTGTTTTCTTTTTTTATATCTTTATTCTCTTCTTTTTTATCTAAATTATCTAAAACATCATCTGTATTAGATTGCTCATCACTTTCTTCCTTTTTTTTCTCAACATAAGGAACTCCTTTTACGATACAATCAATTTCTTCGGCGCCAAGAGTTTCTTTTTCAAGAACAGTTTTAGCAAGTGTTTTTAATGTTTCTAAATTATCTTCCAATATTTTTTTAGCTGTCTTATAGCTTGTATCTATAATTTTTCTAACCTCTTCATCTATATCAACTTGTGTAGCTTCAGAATATTCCCTTGATTTGCCAATTTCTTTACCTAAAAAAATATGTTCATCTTTTGATGAATAATTTACAGGCCCCATTTTCTCACTCATTCCCCACTGGCAAACCATTTTTCTTGCAACATCAGTAGCACGCTCAATATCAGAACTAGCCCCCGTATTAAAATCATGGAAAATTATATCTTCTGCAGCTCTTCCCCCCATAAATACAGCAAGCTCATCAAGCCAGTAGTCTTTAGAATATGTATGTTTATCTTTTTCTGGAAGTTGATACATTTCAATAGCTCCTTCCATCTTATTGTCTTGATTCTTAAATGTTCTAATTGGTTGTTTTGAGGAGGGTTTAAATTCAATATTTCCTACACTATTAATACTTAATTCTCCAACATATGTATCATCATATTCTGATGGATTATTATCAATTTGATTTAATCTTTCAGTTAAATCAACAACCGGAAACATATTATGTCCAGATTTTAAAATAGCTTCTGCAGGAGTAATTGGAACCTCAGCGATAGTTTTAATAATTGTATTTGGGTCAGTAGAGTTATATTTAACTTTATGTCTATCAATCAAGATTGAAATTAATGCTCCTATCACATCAGAATTTCCATTTTCATCATAATAACCTTTTCGATTAATATAACCAGGATAGAAAAATACAAATTCTTTTTTACCTTGATTCTCTTTATCAAAAACATTAGGTAATGCATACATGTTATAACCTCTTGGATTATACATAATCTCTTGTGCTCCAGCAAAATCAGATTCACTATCACCTGCAGTACCTTGAAGATACATTATTCCAAAAACAATGTCTCCTTCTTGCACTGAAGGTTTTAATACATTATATAAGTCAATCAATCGAGGGAATGTACCAAACTCTTCAATGCCAATAAATACTGCACGCTTACCCCGAAGTTTTGATTCGTCATCTTTTGATGATACTCCAAGTACTTGATTTTGAAGTCCTTTTTCGATATTGAGTTCAGCATCTTTGTACCCCATAACCCATA
>CAZHFA010000056.1:0-8754 GCA_964531865.1 uncultured Bdellovibrionales bacterium | reverse complement strand
AATTACAGGACACGCACTTTTTTTAATTTTATGTAGCCATTTTTTTAAATAAAAACAATAAATCAATCGGGGTAACTTATTGTCTTTAAAGGATTTCGTCCCCCCCCCAAAAACTCGTTCTATTTTTAGAGCATTAGCGTTTTGAAAAAAAACCCTAAAAATAAAATTTATAAATTTTAAATATTTATTTCTCATAAAAAATCAACAACAAATTATTCTCTATTTGTCTTTGATGATGTGCTTATTTTTTAAGATTCAAATATTTATCATTCTTTTTTTTGTAATGCGAAGTAATAAAAAAACTCGAAAAAACTAAAATTTTTTTACACTTTTACTCTTATAATTTTTAGAATCTTCTTCTTTTATTGATAATAATAATTCAAAAACTTTTTTATACTGATTATTAGCTTGCGCAAAAATAGATATTGCTGAATTTTGCAATATTTTTTCTTTTAACAAATTCGCTGTTTCCTCCGCAACATCGACATCCATAATAGCACTTTTTGCAGATAAATAATTTTCTCTTGAAGATTCCATTACATTTACAGCAACTTCAGCTCTACTTTCTTGAGCCCCAATTTGCCCACTAGAAGTAGATAATTTATCTAACACACCACTTAACTTTCTAAGAGCATGTTCTGCAGATGCTTGGGTTTTTATAGTTAAAGAAGTCTTGCCTGCTACATAAGCAGAAGCTGTACTATCTTTTGAATTAGCAGTAACTGCATCGGCCATACCATCATTATTTAAATCTCCAACAGCAACATCCATTGGCCCTTTTCCGGAAATATAGGAATTTTTTTCTCGAAAACTTCCATCTCCATTTCCAGAAAAAATTGATATTGTATTATCTTTTCCAGCTGTACAAACCATATCCAAAGAACCATCATTATCGACATCCCCTAACGCAACAGAAGTTACAGTATTCCCCCCTTCATAAGTTCCAATTTTTGTAAAAGTTCCATCACCTGCTCCTCGATAAACTGATAAATTGTTTCCTGTAGCCACAACCATATCTAATATAGAATCACCATCAATATCACCTGTAGTAACGTCATAAACAGCATCACTTTCATTATATGTAATAGCAGTAGAAAGCGTTGAAGTTCCATTTGACATTAATACAGAAACACTTTTTGCACTTCTATTTGCAGTAATTACATCATCTTTTCCGTCATTATTAAGATCTGCAATTTCTAAATCAAAGCTAGAACTTCCAATAACCACTCCTGTAAGATTTTCTGTAAAATTTCCTGTACCATCTCCAGTGTTTACATAAACTCTATAACCAGAAGTTCCTACTTTTCTTCCTGTTGATATAATGTCCTCTTTTCCATCACCGTTTATGTCACCAGTCCCTATTGCAGTAAGTACTGAAAGATTAGGATCAAACTTAGTCGCCGTATTAAAAGTTCCATCCCCCTTTCCCGTAAGCTTATATATATTACTGTCATACGCAGTTTGAACAACTAAATCTAAAACATCATCACTATCTATATCTGCTATTGAAACACTATTTGCCCTGCTACCGGTTCCCAATTCATAAAATGTAGCTTCACCAAAAGTCCCATCACCTTTCCCTAAAGAAACTGAAACCGTATTAGAATATCCTTCATCAGTACCACATTGCGAGGCTGTACCATAATCTGTAGTAACCATATCTAAAAAGCCATCACCATTTAAATCTCCCAAGACAACCTCCATAGGATAACCATCATCTTGAGCAACAATAGATGAACTAGTATTATCAATATCAAACCCCACATTTTCTCCCCCATTTTGAAGCAATCCTTCAAAAGCGTTTTTTAATATAACATTTATACTATCGCTATCAGCTTGTAGTGATAATTTATCTAGTCCCCCAGATAATAATCCTATTTCATTAAAATTTGTTGATTCAAATATCCTTTTATATTCATCTCCCAAAGCTCTAAATTCTTTATCAAGACTCTCTCTTTGTTTGTCTGATAAAACTCCATTTGCCGATTGCTCTGCAAGTTCTTGCCTTTTTATTGTAATATCGCTAAGGGCACTTATAGCACTACTTGCCATTGATAGTGCAGAAATTCCATCATTAACATTTTTTATACCTTGAGCTAACATGCGAGATCTTGCATTTAAACTTAACGCGATTGATAACCCTCCAATATCGTCAGAAGGTTTATTTATTTTTTTACCAGAAGATAACCTTTCAGAAATATTAGAAATAGCTTTAGTACTTCTACTTACCCCCGAAGCAGATATTGATGCAAGTTTGTTAGTCCTTAACGATAAATAAGTCATTTTAAAATTATAAAAAATCCGTTTTAAAGCTATTTTTTTATCGAGTGATTTATCTATAACTTTACAAAATGACTCTTAATTTCTGTACAAAGCTAAAAAAATAAAAATGATTTAATTAAAAGATAATAATTTTAACGCAATTTGAGACTGATTATTAGCTTGAGCTATTATAGAAGATGATATATTTTGTAAAATATTTTGTCTTACTAAATTTGCACTAGTTTCTGCAATATTAGTGTCCATAATCGTTGATTTCGCAGATAAATAGTTTTCTTTAGAAGTTTGCATAACATTTAATACAACATCAAGTCTACTTTCTATTCCCCCCAACTCCCCCAATGTTGCAGAGATATTAGATAAAGTTTTAGACAACTTTTCTAAAGCACTTAAAGCATTTTCTTGAGAAGAGACACTAAGAGTAACCAAGCCAGATGTACCTGAAGTCATTGTTCCATCTTTTGAGTTTGCTGTAATAGCATCAGCTTTACCATCATTATTTAAATCCCCTACAGCAATTGACATTGGACCTCTTCCGGTATCGTAAGTATCCCTTTCTTGAAAAGATCCATCGCCATTTCCCAAAAATACCGATATCTGACCATCTCCTCCAGCAGTAGAAAATATATCAAGAGAACCATCATTGTTTATATCACCTAACGCAACTGATGTAACACCATTTCCTCCTTCATATGTATGAAGTTTTGTAAATGTTCCATCCCCTGCACCTTTATAAACAGATACATTATTTCCCGTTGCAACAACCATATCTAAAACAGAATCTCCATCAATATCACCTGTTGTAACATCATATACAGCATCATTTTCACTATAGGTAATCGCAGTTGAAAGTGTTGAAGTTCCATTTGACATTAAAACAGAAACACTTTTATCACTTCTATTTGCAGTAATTACATCATCCTTTCCATCTCCATTAAGATCTGCAACCTCCATATTATAAGAAATGCCACCTATTTTTGAACCTGTAAGATTTTCAGTAAATCCTCCTAAGCCATCTCCTAAATTAACGTAAGTATAATATCCTGAAGTTCCCACTTTTCTACCAGTTGATATAACATCTACATTGCCATCTCCATTTATATCTCCTGAAGCTATCGCAGATAAGACCGATAATTTTGAATCAAAAGTAGTAGGAGTATTAAATGTTCCATCTCCTACACCTGTAAGAGAATATACAAGATCATCACGAGCTGTTTGAACAACAAGATCTAAAACATCATCATTATTTATATCTGCAATTGATAAACTATTTGGCCTTGTAGCAGTACCTAATTCATAAAAAGTCGCACTTTTAAAAGTTCCATCTCCATTTCCTAAAGAAACAGAAACTGTATTTGAATATCCACTTTCAGTATCACACTGTTCAGGAGTTCCATAATCAGTAGTTACTGCATCTAGAACTCCATCACCATTTAGATCTGCCAAAGCAACTTGAACAGGATATCCACCACTTTTTTTAGTTACATCATAAGATGTTTCTTCATCCTCATTGATACCAATCTCAGCATTTTTAATATTAAAAATCTTTTCAAATGCCCCCTCAAGATCAATGGATAATTTATCTTTTCCTAATTGCAATGATAAATCATTTAATCCACCATTTAAAAGATTTATTCCATTAAATTCTATTGATTCAAAAATTCTTTGGTATTCTTTTCCTAATTGTTTAAACTCTTCATTTAGGCATTTTCTCTGCTCTGTAGAATACACACCATTAGCGGATTGTTCAGCAAGTTCTTGTCTTCTTATTGTAATATCAGATAATGTACTTATTGCATTACTTGCAATAGATATTGCAGAAATTCCGTCATTGATATTTTTCATGCCTTGATTGGTAACACGTGCTTCAAAATTCAAACTTGAAGCCACAGCTAATCCTGCAGCATCATCTGAAGCTTTATTTATTCTTTGCCCAGAAGAAAGTCTCTCAAAAATAGTTGATAAACTATTCTGACTACGATTTAATCCTCGTATTGCCTTCGATGCAATTATGTCTGTCCTTAGAGATACTGCCATTTAAAATAAAATTAAAAAAATCCTTTTTTTAATATAAAAAAATTCATATATAAAAGGTCGACTGTAAATTAAGTAAGTTTAGAAAATAAACTTAAAAAAACCCTTTTTTTTACAAAACATAGTTTTATTTTTCTTTCCACTTTCCTCATAAAAAAAAAAATAATCTAAAAAATTTTTTAAATAATTAAATCAATACATTGATAAAAAAAGCAAAAAAAAGCTCAAGTAAAATAAAAAAATTAAACTTTTCTTATTTTCTTGAGTCTTTCTATTATTAAAAGAAAAATGAAACACGTAAAATCAATTTATGAGTTTTTATATTTTATTGAACTCATAGTATCTGTTCTAAAAGTTTCTGAAAACCATTCATCTTTACCATCAAATCGCATTAGAATTGAAATTTTTGATGGTAATTCCATATCCTCATCAAAATAATAAAACTTTCTTGCATAATCATCATTTGTCACATCTTCCTCAACACCACCAAAAATTAATTTTCCAAATTCTCCGCCATTTGTATCTGCCATTTTAATTTCTGCTACTTGTTTAATGTTAGAATATAAATGAGGCAAAATAAAAACAGGTTTTCCATATTCAGATTTTGGATCAAAAATCATCTCATTTGTTTCACCTTTAAAAACATTTATTTTATCATCCTCAGTAGTCTCATTATTAACAGTAGTAACCTCTGGAACCTTTACGCTAGGAGACGCTATTTTTAATCCATCAAGAAAAGATTGCTTGCTTTCCCAAGTCTCAACGCTTTCTGTTTTTCCAGCAACTCTATCTCTCATCTTTTGAAATTGCGTCAATGATGCAACATCATTTGTAGTTATCTTATCAATCACCTCTTCAACATTATTTTTACTTGTGCTTTCATCAACGACAACTGGATTTCTTCTTAATCTATTTTCTTTATCATCAAGTTGAGATTTTCCAAAAGCAACTCTTTTAATAACACGACTAATTTTCCCCGTTATTTTTTCATTACCAACCATATTTCTTAAAATCCTATTTGCTGCTTTAAATAATGGCTGTGCTTCCCTAGTATCTTCAGAATTTAATTTATTAAAAACTTTGGAAATCCTTTTTTTAAAAGTGTCTGCTAGCGAAGAATCTGTTTTTTTTAGTTGATCATACACTAAAGATGTATAAACAAAATCCTCTCCCATTTCTTCATTTCCTATTGTAGATCCCTTTTTATCAGTTTCTACAAGTGAATTCATCATATCAGCCATAGAGTTTTTTAAAGACTCAGTGTCTAAATTTTCTGCAGTATATGCTGTTTTTAAGTCTGAAATAGTAGTCATTTTTATTTTCCTTTATTTTTTTATTTTTATTACTAAAAAACACAGCCATCATAAATAAGATTTATTATTAACCAATTTTATTTATGATACTCATCCACATTTGATGAGCATTTTCCATAATCTTTGAAAACATTGAATATACCCTTGAAGACTTTTCATACTTATACTGTGCTACTGCTTGAATTGCTGCCTCTGAAGAATTAGATTTCATACCAAGCTCTTCGGCTAAAGAAGACAACTCATTAGAACCTTTTGCAGAATATGCTCTCACTAAAAGATCTTCTGCATTACTAAAATTTGAAGCTACAGCTTGACCTGCTTCTTCATAATTTTCTAATGTTAATTTATTTAAATTATCTGTTACTTCACTTATATTTATACTCATAATAAAATCTCCTTAATAAAAATATTTTTTTACATCAAAAAAATATTTTGTTTTTTTTAACCACATTGATATCGAAAAGAAATTTTAAAAGTGACCTATTTTTTATTTGTAATATAATAAAACAGATATTGCTGAATTACCCCTCCAATTCCAGCATATTTTTTAAATGGAAAATTATTCTTATATTGATTCTCTATTATTTTTTTTATCCAAGTATCTATCGGAAAGGCTTCTATTTTGTGAAGTCCAAAAAGCAACACGCAATTTGCAACTTTTTCCCCAACCCCGTATATACTCATTAACATCTCTTTGCTATCTTCATAAGATTTTAGAGAGCTTAATTTCTCTAAAGAAAAACTTTTATTGCAAATGCTTTCTGAAAACTTACTAATATACTTATCTCTATATCCCAAACTTAAACCTTGAAGTTCTTTCTGCGTTGATAAATTCTCTGCATTAGGAAAAGTATAATATCTTATCCCTGTTTCTTTATCCTCTTTTTCCGTTCCAAACTTTCTACAAATTCTTTCAATCGTATTTTTTATTTTCGGAATATTATTTCTTTGTGAAATTATAAAACTTATTATTGATTCAAAGAGATCTTGTTTTAAAATTCTTATTCCGCTCCCATATTCTATAGCATTTTGTAAAAATAAATCCTGCTTATCAGCTTTATCAATTATTTTTTTATAATTAGTTTTTAAATCAAAAAAATTACTCCAATAAGAATTAAAATCTTCTTTACTACAAAAAAATTGTATCGTCTTTTTATCTTTCTGAATTGCTTTTAGGAATTTATCTTTTGAATTTATAAAAAAAACCCCATCTTCGCATTCTTTCATTCTAAAAATTTGCCCACTAAATGCAATTTGCTTTAAATTAAAATTAGAAATATTTTTTAGTATCATATAAATTGTTATTAGTAAGCGTTCGTATTTTTAAAACCACAAAACAAAGTAAGAAATAAAATTTTAATATCAAAAAACAAGGACCAATTTTCAATATAATACAAATCACATTCTATTCTTTTACTAATTGATGTATCTCCTCTCCAGCCATTTACTTGTGCCCAGCCTGTCATGCCAGACTTAACTTTATGACGAAGCATATAAAGTGGAATATTTTTTCTAAACTCTTCTATATACACTGGTCTTTCCGGACGTGGACCAACAAGTGACATACTTCCTCTTAACACATTAAAAAGTTGTGGAAGTTCATCAAAACTATAAGAACGTAAAAACTTCCCAATTTTAGTAACACGTGCATCGTGTGGAGTTGTCCACCCAGGCCCAGCAGACTCAGAGTCTTCTTTCATTGTTCTAAACTTTAAAATTTTAAATGAAGAACCATCCAAACTCATCCTTTCTTGTTCGTAAAAACACGGACCTTTTGATGTTAACTTTACAAGAACCCCTATTAAAAACATTATTGGTGAAAAAATGATTATCAATATTATTGAAAAAAAGACATCAAAAATTCTCTTTATCCAAAAATTTACTCCATCAATTGTAGATTCTTGAAGCCCTAAAACAGGAAGTCCATCAAAGTCTTGAATAGAGCCTCCAACGCTTATAAATTGATAAACATCTGGAACAATTTTTACATCGACAACAGAATCACCCAACACATTCATAATTTTTGGAAGAATATTATTATCTTCCAAAGGAAGGGCTACAACAACCATATCTATTTGTTTTGATTTTAAAACATTTCTTAAATCTTCATACCTACCAAGAACAGGTAACTTTATTTCCTCTACAATTTTTCCATCCTTATTTAAGCATCCAATAAGTTGTATTCCATAATCTCTTTTTCTCCTAAACCTATCTGTTAAATCCTTTGCGACTCTCCCTCCACCGACAATCAACATAAATTTTAAATTATAACCTTTTCTTCTTATATCCCTTAAGATTTTCCTAAGAAGTGCTCTTTCAATAATTCCAAATATAATAGATAAAAAAGCAAAATAAAAAAGAACAAGTCTTGAAACTTCTAAAGTTCTTTCCTGAACTAAATATGTATAAGAAATGAGTATAAGAATTGCAATAAAGTTTGCTCTTATTATTAAAAAACTTTCATATATTTTTTTTCTTGATGCTCTTTGCGGGACATATAACCCGCCAAATCTATAAGCTAAAAACCAAATCGGAAAAATTATAATTAAAAACCAAAAATATTGGGAAAAAGGAGGAACACCTTTATATACAGGAATTATTCCAGATTCAAATCTTAAAAAGTATGCAAGAACCCAAGCTAAAGCAATAAAAAACAAATCAAATATAACAAAAAAAACTTCAAAAAGTTGTCTTTTTTCTTTTAACATAATCTTAAACTTTTAATAAACAATTCCCAATTGTCCTTAAACTTATCTTCTAAAAACATAGAAGATCGATTCACACAATTTTGTGGTAAAAACTTATCTTCATTGCTAATAAAAAAATCAACTGCATCAATTAAATTCTTTTCTCTATCTCCTCTATTTTTTATGAAAACTCCTGTTTGGGATACTACATTACTATCTTTCCAACAACAAATTCCCCCTATTGTTTCTTTTAATCCTCCGGCATAAAGTCCAATTACAGGTCTTCCACTTGCCAAACATTCTATAGGCATAATGCCAAAATCTTCTTTTCCGTCAAAAATTAAAGCACGACAATATTGATAATAAAAAGACAATTCATCATCAGAAATTCTTCCTAAAAATTTAATATTATTTCCTGCTATTTTTTTTAATTCATTTTC